>JAOUFX010000136.1 GCA_029857975.1 Deltaproteobacteria bacterium
CGGCTCAGCAGGCTTGGCTGGCTCTGCCGCAGGCTTGGCTGGCTCTTCTTTCTTGGCACAACCCGCCGCAACGATCATTGAAGTGGCAAACAACAAAGCCACCAACAAAGCAATCAACTTGCGCATCTTGATTTCACCTCCTTACTTACCTAAATTCAGCGATTTTTTAAACCACAGAGAGCACGGAGAAAAAATTTTTCTCTGTGGTGAATGACCTTTTTTATACATATTATTTTTGTCACTCCTTCCGTTGGGGGAAAGAATTCTCGGTATTGTGCAGGTACATTCATTCAAGATTTTTTATTTTTTTTCTCCCCTCCCTTTAATTGGGCTTTAAAGGTATCAACGTCTTTTTGCAAATTCTGGATTTCACTTTGGAGGGAGACAATCTGCAGGTTCAACTGGGCCAGCCGAATGTGCATCCTGGAATTTTCGCTCCTTAAGGTGTTTAATTCTTTTTTTAATTTATCATTCTCGTTATTAATATCCGTGATTTCTTCCTTCAATCTTTCGTTCTCGGGTTTAAATCCGCTGCATCCATAAGGGGCAACCAGTGATATTAGAAGGAGCCCAAAGAAAAGGGATAAAATTGGTTTGTTTTTAAGTCTCATGGGTCGAAAAATATCTTGATTGTATAGGAAATTCCTTTTTGGACACGGATGTACACAGAAAGTCGCTTAGCGCTATGCGCATAGCGTCTC
Source organism: Deltaproteobacteria bacterium (assembly GCA_029857975.1). The sequence continues at coordinate 702 of JAOUFX010000136.1, forward strand.
TTTTGTTTCTGCGGTTATCCGCGTAAAGCTGCGTCCTATTAAATTTAAAATTACAATTCATAAAGCAATAAAAATACCAAGAAAATTTTAAGTATTTGAAATATCAATTAAAAAACATATTCATTGTCAAATCAAATAGTTGATAATAAAGTTTTTGTCCCACTATTAAATAAATCTATTTTGGAAAAAGTTTAATATAGACATTATCGCCTCATTATTGAGAAATTAAAAAAAAATTTTAATTATTTTAAACGGTTATAAAAATGGGGCTATGTTGTTAGGTGGGGCATTTAGCCTCGTTTAAAGTTTGAGGTTAATACCATAGCGGGCAGCCATACGATAGAGGGTGCGGCGGTCAATTCCTAAAATGTCGGCAGCTTTCTTCTTGTTGCCCCCAGTATCTTCTAAGACCTTTTTAATATAGAGCTTTTCCAACTCAGTTAGGGAAATCTGGGAAGGGAGCGAAATGGCACTAATCGCAGAAGGTTCTACCCGGAGTCGCCGGGGAAGGTCTTCGGCAAGAATTATGGAATGGTGGGAAAGGGTTACGGCGCGTTCTATAACATTTTCCAACTCCCGCACATTTCCAGGCCATTGATAGCGGAGCAAAAGATCCAAAAATTCTGCCGATATCCGTGCAACCGGCTTTTCATTCTCCGCGGCATACTTCCGCAAAAAGTGGTCAGCCAGCAGGGGAATATCATCCAGCCGCTCCCGCAGGGGGGGAAGATGAACAGAAACCACGTTGAGACGGTAGAAGAGGTCTTCACGAAATTTTTTTTCGGCGACTAATGCTTCCAAATTTTTGTTCGTTGCCGCAATGATGCGGACATCAATCTTGGTTATTTCCGTTCCTCCCACTCTTTTGATTTCATGCTCCTGAATGACCCTTAAAAGTTTGGCCTGCATCGCCAGGCCGATGTCTCCCACTTCGTCAAGGAAGCAAGTTCCGTTGTCTGCTTCTTCAAAAAGACCTTTTTTACTGGTCACAGCGCCCGTGAACGCTCCCCGAACGTGTCCAAAAAGTTCACTCTCCAGAAGGGTTTCAGCTAAAGAACCACAATCCACGGCCACATATGATTTGGAGGACCGCGGGCTGTTGAAATGGATGGCGCGGGCAACCAGTTCTTTTCCCGTACCGCTTTCTCCGACGATCAAAACTGTGGAGCGGCTTTCGGCAACGCGGGCAATGGTTTTGTAAACCTGGAGCATCTGCGGACTCCGCCCAACGATATTCTCCAGTTTGTATTTGGTGATCAATTCCTGACGGTAGAAGAGGTTTTCTTGCAAGAGGCGCTTCTGTTCAAGAGCGCGCCGGATGGTCAGCTTGATCTCATCCAACTTGAAGGGCTTACTGACGTAGTCATAAGCCCCTTCTTTAATCGCCCGGATGGCTGTTTCAATGGATCCAAAGGCAGTCATCATGATGATGACGGTGTCCGGACTTTTTTGCCGGTAAGCCCTGAGCACTTCCATGCCGTCGACATTGATCATCCGAATATCGGTGAGTACGACGTCGTAAGTCTTATTCTCCCCTTTGTCAATGGCTTCTCGGCCGTCGAGAGCCTTATCGACGATATACCCCTCTTTGGATAACACCTCCTCTAAAAGGTTGCAGGTGATTTCATCATCGTCTACGATGAGTATGCCCATTGGAGAAGACATAGCATTATTCACCTTCTGCGGACAAAGCGGGGAGTTGAACCCGAATGGTAGAGCCTTTTCCTTCCAGGCTTTCTACGAAGAGTTTACCGTGATGACTGCGAATAATTTCATCGCAAATTGCCAGTCCCAAACCGGCGCCTTTTCCCGGTTCCTTGGTGGTAAAGAAAGGCTCGATCGCTTTTCGTCTAATTTCCTCGGACATGCCTGTGCCGCTGTCGATAACCACGACTTCCACGATTTCTCCATTCTGCGCCAAAAGTTCCCCGGGGCTCGTGGCGATGGTTAGGACACCGCCATTAGGCATGGCATCGAGGGCATTGGTCATCAAGTTAAGGAAAACCTGCTGCAAAAGTCCAGGATCTCCAGAAACGGGGGGGAGGGGGGAATGCATCTGACGAACGAAATGGATTCCCCGCATCGACATTCCCGGTTGAGTCAAGTTGAAGACCTCTTCGAGGAGTTGATTGATGTCCAGGGGGGCGAGCTTAGGGGCCGGTTGGCGCGTAGAATGGAGCAGGTTGCGGATGGTTTGGGTCAGGCGGTCAAGCTGCGATTCAATAATCTTCAGTCGGCGGACCATCACGTCTGAGTCATTGCCCTCCGTGAGCATGAGCTGGATATAACCAGAGATGGAATTTAAAGGCGTGCCAATTTCGTGGGCCATCGTGGCAGCCATATGGCCTAGCGCAGACAGCTTTTCGGATTGGACGAGCTGGCGTTGGGCCTGGAAGAGAGACTCATTGGCCAGGCGCAGCTCTTCGTTCCTCTGGGCTAATTCCCGGGTTGCGGTTTCCACTCGCCGCGTAAGCTCTTCATTGAACTGGTTGATCCGGGATAGCATGTGATTAAAATGGTCAGATAGCAGGCCTAATTCATCCCGGGAAGTTATCGGCACTTCTACGTTTAATTTGCCTTCCTCAGCCTCAGACATAGCCCGGACCAAGCGCTGGATGGGACGATTGATCGCCCGGCTGAAAAAGAGGGTAAGGATAAGAATAAGAATAGCCACGCTGGATATAGTGAAAACAACCGTCCGGGTCCGTTTCTGGGCCAGGAAGCCTTCGGCCTCCTCCAGAGAAGTAATGATACGAATACCGCCCACGATTTTACGGCCAACGTGCAGGGGGGCGAGGATTTCCCAGTAGTTCTGGTAATTTTTTTCCTTCAGCGTGGTGAGAACCCGGTCGCGTTTCAACAATTGCAGATCCTTGTGGGTGAGGCCCAGATCTTTTTCCCCCAAGCTCGATGCTTGTATTTTGTAACTGTTTTTATGGAAAACAAAGATATCCATGGATTGAATGGCAGGACGGGCGTACATCCAACTGGCAATTTCTTCCTCTAAAAAAGATAGGTTTTCGAGTTCCTTCATGGTGTAAATTTGGGAATCGATTTCCCGGACGACGTAAACCGCCCTCTCCCGGAATAATTCTCTTTGGGAACGTTCTGTGAGCCGGAGGTCCAGATAGGAAAATAGAACTAAAACGCTGACTACGATCATGGCTACCAGCAGAGTAATGCGTGTCTGCAATCCTAAGGGCCGCTGCAGAAAAGGAGATTCGCCCCAGGATATATTTTGGATTTTGGATGCCCAAGTCTTGAGCATAGCTTTGCCCGCCGGGAATAAAAGAGGATTTTTTTGCAATGATCTGCGGTGATCTGCGTCCTATTAATTTTAATCCTGTAACTAACTCCTTCGGGGGGTAAGGCTTTTGCCGAAAATCAGCTTGTGGTCTCCTACCGCATAGTAATCCATCACCCTGGCCAGTTCCTTATACCCGTGTTTCAGGTAAAACGCCCGGGGGGATTCATAAGGGGGCAGGGAAGAGGTTTCGATGAGTAACAAGCGCGCTTGCTTATGCGTCAGGTCTTTCTCGGCATAACGGAGCAGAACAGTTCCGGTCCCTTGATTCCAGAATAGCGGATGGACCGCGATCCAATAAAGGTCGTAGGTGGCGTCGGTCAAGGGGGCTTTTCCATAACAAATGTATCCGAGAATTTCCCCGTCCTCACCTTCGACTACGTGGATACTGTAGTCACCCTGGTTTGGTTGCGTCAGGGCTAAGTCTATAATCTCCAACGCAACTTTTATTTCTGATGGTTTGAAATGCTCCTGAGCCCTAAGGATGGCTTTCAGCGCCGGCCGGTCCTTTTTCTCGATGCCGCGGATCTTCATGGCTGGCCACCAAGGATGAGTACTTCTTCCAACCGGGAAAAATCCACGGCCGGGGTAACTTCAATGTATTGGAAAATACCCGGACGCTTTCGTTCCACTTTGGTAATTGTGCCCATCATTAACCCTTTGGGGAAGACTCCTCCCAAACCGGAAGTGATCACTTTATCACCAACCTGAACGTCGTCGCTCTTTTGCACATATTTGAGAATACCAAACTCCTCCACTTTTCCCTCCATGATCCCCTGAGCGCGGGAGCGCTGGATGATCACATCGACTGCGCTGTTGGGGTCGGTCACTAAGAGTACTTTGGCCGTATTGGCCGAGACTTCGATTACCCGACCCACCACTCCTTCGGAAACGACTACGGCCATGTTTTTGGATACGCCTTCCCCTTCCCCCTTGCCGACCAGCAGCGTCTTAAACCAACTCGAAGGGTCACGGGCGAATACCTGCGCCAGGATGGCTGGGGAAGGATGTTGAACTTGTAAGGGGTACAATTTCTTGAGGCGCTCTTGGGCCAGCATGGCTTCCTGGAGGCGATTGTTCTCCTGCCGCAAAGCGCTGACCGTCCGTTGCAGTGCTTCATTTTCTTGCTGCACGCGGGTGAGAAAAATATAACGTTCCCCTACTCTTTTCATCCAGAGGATGAATCCTCGGGTTTTTTGCTGGAGGGGGGAGGAGATCTCCAGGAGAATTTTCTCCACCCAGGAAGTTTCCCGATCACTTCTGGTGTGCAGGGTGAGTATGAGAGCAGCCAGGAAGATAAAGAGCAAAGCGGTGCAAAGAAGGCGGAAACGTTTCAACCAATCCATTATCAGCCCGGTTCAAAGTTGACCGGCCATCCCCTTCCTTCCAAAACGATCAAGATTTGACCATTACCTCTTTGAGGAGGTCGAGTTCGTCTAACGCTTTTCCTGATCCCAAAACCACCGCGGAAAGGGGATCTTCGGTGATGGTAATGGGGAGGCTGGTCTCTTCCCGGAGGAGGACATCCAGGTTTCTGAGCAGGGAGCCTCCACCGGCCAGGATAATTCCTTTGTCCACGATGTCGGAGGCCAGCTCCGGCGGGGTTCGTTCCAAAGTGGTTTTGACCGCTTCCAGGATGGCATTGATAGGTTCAGCCAGGGCCTCCCGCACTTCCTCGGAGTTGACCTGCAAAACTTTGGGGTTCCCGGCCACAAGGTCCCGTCCTTTGATTTCCATGGTGGTCACTTCTTCTTCTGGATAGGCCGTTCCGATCTGAATCTTAACCATCTCTGCGGTTCGTTCCCCTATGAGCAGGTTATATTTTCGTTTGATAAACTGCGCCACCGCTTCATCCATTTTGTCACCGCCCACCCGTACGGACTGGCTGTAGACAATCCCCGAGAGGGAGATCACCGCCACTTCACAAGTCCCCCCCCCGATGTCTACGATCATGTTTCCTGAGGGTTCGCTGACCGGAAGGCCGGCACCGATAGCCGCAGCCATGGGTTCTTCGATCAGGTAAACTTCCCGGGCTCCGGCGGACTGGGCCGATTCACGCACCGCTCTTTTTTCAACCTCCGTGATCCCCGAGGGTACGGAAACAATAATGCGGGGTCTGACCAAGGTTCGGCCTTTATGGACTTGGGCGATGAAGTAGCGGAGCATGGATTCGGTGATCTCAAAATCGGCAATAACTCCGTCCTTCATCGGACGGATGGCTACGATGTTCCCCGGCGTCCGGCCGAGCATTCTCTTCGCTTCTTTACCCACTGCCAGGATTTTCCGCCCCCCCCTTGAATCCTTACGGATAGCAACGACCGAAGGTTCACAAAGAACAATCCCTTTACCCTTAACATAAACTAAGGTTGTGGCCGTCCCCAGATCGATCGCCAGATCATTAGAGAATAGGCCCAAGATGGAATCGAAGATCATTGGCCAGCTCCTTTCTTGATGAATCCCCGAGGGGAAGGAACGTGTCCCTTCAAAAAGGGAAAGTGGGGAATCCGAGGCAGATATATTAACAAAATTCAATGGCTGGAGCAAGAAAATTAAATTAAAAATACTTGCCTTTTTACCCGGGGTCATTTAGGATGATTGATATTATTGATGATCTCGTACAAAGTCATCAAGAGAGATGGCCAAGTAAAAAGCTCTCCCGCGTTTCGCGGGACAAGGCGCGCAAATTCTGTAGGGGCACGAAGCATCGTGCCCCTACTAAACCGCCGCAATGATTCACCCTGTTAGATAGCCCCCAGGATGAATCTGCTCTTGGAAATCGAATCCCCGCTTTATACTTCCGATGCGGAGTTTCTGATCTAACAGGGCGGGGGTGAAGCGCAACGTCCCAGATGGACTTTTTATGAAGCCATCATTATTGCGGAAAGGGGAATGGAAAATATGCTGGATTTCATGAGGCGACACGCCCAATCCTGGATGATCAAAGTTGCCTTGGGGGCTGTGGTCGTTGTTTTCGTTTTCTGGGGAATCTGGAACCCTCGGGGAGGCAGGGAGCGAGATTTAGTGAGGATTGGGAAATATATCATCACCATTGCCGAAGCCAGAACCTACTATCAAAACCTGCGGGATAGATACCAGTCGGTATAC
>JAOUFX010000137.1 GCA_029857975.1 Deltaproteobacteria bacterium
AGAAACACCCCGCCCCCTTCGACGGATGAAAAAGGCCTTCCCCTTTTCAAGTAATATCCCAACCGATGCTGCCGGCGCGAATCGCCCTGGCTTCCGGGCCCAGACCAAGGTGCGGTAGAAACGCCAGGAGGGAGGAAGGACTTTCCCGCACCCTGAATCGGGGGGTATGGGCTTGGCCAGGAGGAGGGCATAGGTTCCGCGATGGCATGGCGGGGGGTTGGGGATAAGCCAGCCAAGAGAGAGAAGCCCGCCTGTTGACCAGAGGGGGGCGGGTCCCTTATTCAGGGTGCGGGAAAGTTCTTCCTCCCGCTCCCTGTTGGCCAATGTCAATGAGAAAAAACTGGGGGTGGGCAAGTTCTAAAACATTCTTGACATTTTATATGTGCTATGTTAATGAATTTTGGATTCGTTGGCTTTTGCATCCATCGTTCCTTTCGCGAACCTGATTATAATCCACCTCCCTTTTGACTTCATAAGAGCAGGAGAAAAAAAAGAACCCAGAAGAGATACATATATTTAAATATTTATGTGCCAAGGACAAAAGCAGAAAGGAGAGGTTCCATGCTTTTGAACAAGGAAAGAATGCTGCAGAAAATGGATGAATTTAATCTGGACGTGATCATCGCCTCCCACCCGGAAAATGTAAGTTATATGGCGGACTTCCAGAGCCAATTGCCCTACATGTATCGGTTCCTGAACGTGGAGAGTTTTGCCTTGTTTCCCCGGCGATCGGACATCGCCCCGGCCTTGATTGTTTCCAAGGGAGACATAGCATGGGCCGCCCGTTATCCGACTTGGATGCCCGAAGTTTACACCTTCGGAAACTCTTTCTATGTTGTCCATGCGGAAGAAACCATGAGCGAGGGAGAAAAGAAATTCAAGCAAATGTTGGACAATCGGAATAAACATGCCCATTCGGCTGGCGAGGTCATCGTTAAAGCCTTGAAGCAAAAAGGGTTAGATCGAGGGAGAATTGGACTGGATGAAAAGAACTTGTATCCTGCTACCAAGGAAGAAATTCTCCAGGGGCTTCCCCATGCCACCTTTCTGGATGCTTTTGAGTTGATTCGCGTCGTCCGCATGGTCAAGACCCCTGAAGAGTTGGAGCGGATAAAAGAGGCGGGTCTTTTAAACGAGAGAGCGGTGCAATCGGTGCTTAACCGCCTGGCAGCGGGCGTACCTGAAGAAGACCTCACCCAACATTTCTTAGAATTTACCGCCAAAGAAGGGGCCGTTTTTGAGTTCTGGAACACCGCTTCAGGCACCCAATCATCCATGACCATCATGTCGAATGGACACCATCATCCGCGCGCTCAGTACCGCTTGAAGAAAGGCGACATGTTCCGCTACGACGGAGGAAGCATTTTCAATCGATATCATTCTGACGCAGGAGGTTGTGCAGTTTTAGGAAATCCTGCGGATAAACATAAAGCTTGTTATCGAGGGATTGAAGCGGGCATGGAAAGGGCCATTGAACTTCTCCGCCCGGGGGCTATTCCGTCCAAGCTTTTCGAAGAAGTCATGAAGGCTGTGGAAAAAGCAGGGGTCAAGGATTACTCCAAGTTGGCTCATTTTTGCGGCCATGGAATAGGAATTGAAGCCCGCGATTATCCCATTTTCACCAGACCGGTAAAAGCCTCAAGTCCCTTTCTCCCGGGAACGTATGACCTTCCCGTTGAAGAAGGGATGGTCATAAGCATCGAAGTCCCCTATGCCGAATTAGGTTTGGGAGGATTCCAGGTCGAGTATACGTTGCTGGTGAAGAAAGAGGGGTGTGCAAAGCTTTATCCCCACGAGAGAGAGCTGGTGGTTCGCTGAGAAATTTTTTCCTTTGATGGAGTTTCTTCCGTGGGATACGGATATTCCCCGGAGCCGTGGTAGAGGGATCTAAGGAATGGAAAATTTTAAATTTACTCCAGGAGGTCAAAAGTGGTCAAAGTCCGGGACTTGAGTTACACGATGAAGAATTACAGCTTTGAGCCCAATGAGGTGAAGATCACCCACTTGAGTCATGCAGCAAGTGCACGGAGGCAAGCGAAAAGAGTCGGCCTGCCGATCGACCAGGTTGCAGCCTTCGGGGCCAACGATCATGTGATCACTTTAAGCCATGCCGGAACCCATGTGGATGCCCCCTGGCATTTTGGACCAACATCTGAAGGAAAGCGAGCCAAGAAGATCGACGAAGTTCCTTTGGAATGGTGCTTTGGGAATGGAGTTCTCTTGGATTTCAGTAAAACAAAGAAACCGGGGGAAGCCATCTCCACGGAGGATCTGAAACAAGGACTGCAAAGGATAAACTATACCCTGAAGCCGATGGATATCCTCCTGATGCGAACCGGAGCGGAAGATTATGAGGATGATCCCCGGTTTGCGGAAATGGCTTCAGGTCTGGTTAAGGAATCCCTTATGTGGCTGCTGGACCAGGGAATCAAACTCATTGGGACCGATGCATATACTCTGGATATTCCCATCCCTCGGATGGTTGAAGAGTTGAAGAAGGGGAATAAAGAAGCCTTTTTCCCGGTGCATTATGCCGGCCGCGAAAGGGAATACATTCACGCCGAGAAACTATCTTATCTAAAGAGCCTACCCCGACCCTTCGGCTTCCAGGTAGCCATGTTCCCGATTAAAATTGAAGAAGGCGCCGGGGGGTGGGCGCGCGCCGTGGCCATCGAAGGGGAAGGAACTCTCACTAAAAAACCCGAGCTTTTAGACCTCAGCGTTCCCATTATGTCACAAAGCATGGAAAGGTATGAAATTACTGTGGATCACATCACCCATGAAGAAGGGGCCAGAAGGATAGCCAAAAGGTTCGGCATTCCTATGGCCATGCTCCCGACCCCGGATCTCTATGCCAATGATGAGGTATCCTGCTCCAGCCATGCCGGAACCCATGTGGATGCCCCCTGGCATTTTGGCCCGGTCGTGGAAGGAAAACCCGCCAGGACGATCGACGAAGTTCCTTTGGAATGGTGTTATGGCGACGGGGTACTCCTGGATTTCTCCCATAAGCAAGCTTATGATCCCATCACCGCCATTGATTTGATGAATCAATTGGATCGAATCGGGTATGCCCTGAAGCCGCAAGATATTGTTCTTATCCGGACAGGGGCCGAAGATTGCTACTTCGATAATCCCAATTTTAATGAAATCGCCAGCGGCTTGAGTGGGGATGCGCTTCTGTGGCTGTTGGATAAGGGCATCCTCATGATGGGAACCGATTCCTTCACCCTGGATATTTCGATTGATATTATGTCTCAAAAGCTTAAGGCTGGCGACAAAGCTGCCTATTTCCCCGTGCACAAAAGCCACATCGTCAAAGACAGCTGCCACGCGGAAAAACTATACAATCTGAAGAAGCTTCCTCGTCCATATGGCTTCAAGGTGGCCATGTTTCCAATCAAACTCGAAAAATGTGCCGGAGCCTGGACACGGGCTGTGGCCATTCTTTGAAAATAAATTTATTGCATAAAAATTTCCTTTTTGGACACAGATATGCACAGATTATCATGATAAACTAAAAAGAAAATAATTATCTGCGGTTATCTGCGTAAATCTGCGTCCTATTAAATTTATCATTCTCGTATTAATGCTGACGATGATCCTCTATTTTCATAGTGGCCAAAGGGGAAAAAATCGGGGAAAAAGGCCATAGAGAAAAAAAGCATCACTTAAAAAACGGAGGGAAAAATGGCAAAAGCAAAAACGGGACAAGGGAAGATGCCCAAAGCAAGTGAACCCAAAACAAAAAAACCAAAAGAAAAAATACCCAAGGAAACCCTGCTGAAAATTTATCGAGATATGGTCCGTTTGCGTTTTTTTGACGACAAACTGAATCAATTGGTCGCCAGTGGAATACGGATCACGCAGCATTCCACTCACGGTCAAGAAGCCACCCAGATCGCCGCGACGAACGCCCTGGAACCTTCGGACTACCTCATGCCCTACCATCGAGGATGGGGATGGGCGATCGGCAAAGGTATGCAACCCCGTCATCTTCTCGCTGAGTTAATGGGAAAGGCAACGGGCTGTTGTAAAGGGAAAGGAGGCGTTCACATTGCGGATTGGAACCTGCGCATCATGGGAAGACCTGGAGTCCAGGGTGCTCATATTCCCATCGCTGCGGGGGTAGGTCTCTCGATCAAATTTCGCCAGGCGAAGGACGTGGTTCTATGCTTCTTCGGGGACGGGGCGTCGAACGAGGGAAACATTCATGAAGGGATGAATCTGGCTTCGGTTTGGAAGGCGCCAGTGGTTTTCGTTTGTGAAAATAATCTCTATGCCCTCTTCACCCCCAACGTGGAGACAACATCGGTCCGGGATATCGCCGATCGAGCGCAGGGATATGGAATGGCGGGGGTTATCATCGACGGGACGGATGCCATGGCGGCATACCAAGCGGCGAGTGAAGCGATCCGGCGCGCCCGCTCCGGACAAGGGCCTACATTAATCGAAGCCAAAACCTACCGCATTCACGGGCATACCGCCATGGATGGCTTCCATCTGGGGGGATACCGGGCCAAAGAAGAGGTTGAAGAATGGGAGAAGCAAGATCCGATCCTGAAGCTGCGTAAAAGATTAATCGCCATGGAATACTCGACGGCAGCCCAGCTGGACCAAATCGACCAAAAGGCTAAAGAAGAGATTGAGGAAGCCGAAAAATTTGCCAAAGAGAGTCCCTACCCCACCCAGGAAGAGATTTTCAAGGATGTTTACGTAGAAGATGTTCAATATGCCTAAGCAGATTTAATCATAAACGGAGGAAAATGAGATGGCATCGAAAGAATTGACTTATGTTCAGGCCGTGCGCGAGGCCTTATGGGAAGAGATGAAGCGGGATGAAAGAGTGATCATCATGGGCGAAGACGTCAAAATCAACGTATGGGCTGCGACTCGGGATCTCTATAAAGATTACGGAGACCGGGTGATTAACTGCCCGCTCTCGGAATCGGGATTTTCCGGTGCGGCGATAGGAGCGGCGATGACCGGAATGCGGCCGGTAGTGGAAATCATGTACCCGGATTTCACCATGTACGCCGCTGACTCGATCGCCAATCAGGCCGCCAAATATCGTTATATGTGCGGCGGAGGAGAATTTAAGGTCCCCGTGGTTTTTCGCATCGCCGGATCAGGAAACTCCGGCCCCTCCGGCTGCCATCACGGGCAGTCCCTGGAAGCTACCTTTATTCATTTTCCGGGCCTTAAAGTGATCTTCGCCTCGACGCCTCACGATGCCAAGGGCCTACTCAAAGCGGCGATTCGGGAGGATAATCCCATTTTATTTTATGAGCACAAGTTGCTCTACGGCGTCAAGGGAGAAGTACCCGAGGGAGATTACGTCCTCCCCATCGGCAAGGCGGATGTTAAAAGAGAAGGAAGCGACGTAACGATTGTCTCCTACGGTTGGACCCTGCACAAAGCCTTGCGGGCCGCCGAACAATTGGCGACGGAAGGAATTGAAGCCGAAGTCATTGACTTGAGAACTTTGCGTCCTTTGGATAAAGAATGTATTCTCAAATCCGTGGCCAAAACCTCGAAGTTGGTGACGGCCGAGGAAGGAACCAAAATGGGAGGCATGGGAGCTGAAATTGCCGCGATGGTCGCCGAAGAAGGCCTGGATTATTTGGATGCCCCCATTAAACGGGTGGCCTCTGCCGAATGGATCATTGCCAGTTCGAATTATGCCGGCCAGATGGGTATCCCCCAGGAGGCCGATATCATCCGGGCGGTGAAGGAGCTCGTCTAAAACCAGTTTTTTTTGAACGGAGAAAAAAATGGCTTTTGAAGTAAAGCTTTCAAGTTTGGGGGTTTCGATTACCGAGGGGACCATCGTTCGTTGGCTGAAAAAAGAAGGGGACCAAGTCCAAAAGGATGAAATCTTGGCCGAGGTCGAAACGGAGAAGGTAAATTTTGAGATCGTTGCCCCGGCAGCCGGTATTCTTTTAAAGATTTTGTATGGCGAAAAGACGATTGCCCCTGTAGATTCCACCGTTGCTTTGATCGGTGAACCGGGAGAAGACCTGTCCGCCTATCTAACGCCAAAAATTCCGCAAGAGAAAGCCGCCGGTGAAAAACCCCTTTCTCCTGCTCGGACGGGACAGCCGTCCGGCGGAGCAGTGAAAGCCTCGCCAGCCGCCAAAATGTTGGCCAAGCAGGTCGGAGTTGAGGTTGCCGAGGTTCCAGGAACAGGCCCGGGAGGGAGAATCACCAAAGAAGACGTGGAGAAATTCGCTGCTCAGAAACAGCCGCAAGTAGAAGGCGGGGTTCCCGCACTCGAGGAGGTCATCCCCCTGATCGGTATCCGGAAAGCCATCGCCGATGGAATGTCCTTGAGCGTGAAGACTGCAGCCCACGTAACCACGATTGCCGAAGTGGACATGACCGAATTGGTGAAGCTGCGTTCGGAAATCGGTCCTCGATGGAAAGAGGAAGGGTTCAATTTGACCTATGTGCCCTTCGTCATTCGGGCTGCTGTGGATGGAATTCGGCAGTTTCCGATCTTGAACTCTCAGATGTTGCCGGATTCCATTCTCGTGAAAAAATACATCAATTTCGGGGTGGTGGTGTCCATCCAAGAGGGGCTGGTGACGCCGGTTCTCCAGCGCGTAGAATCGAAAAGCGTCAAAGAAATCGCCCAAGCCCTCGATGAAATCTCGGCCCGCGCCAGAGATCGGAAGCTTTCTCTGCAGGATATCCGGGGTGGAACCATTACTCTTTCGAATCCCGGAGTTTTCGGAGCGGTGATGGCCACCCCGATTATTTATCCCCCGCAAAATTCTATTTTGTGGATGGGCAGGATTGCCAAGGCGCCGGTGGTGCGGAATGATGAGATCGTCATCCGGTCGATGATGTACCTTTGCGTTTCCTATGATCATCGGGCGATTGATGGGAGCATCGCGGCCCAATTCCTTCAGCATACCCGGAGACTCCTGGAGGATCCCTCCCAATTACTCTGACCCCGGGAGACTTTGGATCCTCTCCCAATTCGTTGGTTGATTTTCCTTTCGCAGCGATGTAAGGGTACGGAAGGAAAGGCACCCTGCGCCGCAAGCCCTTAACCGTGCCGGTGCAGGGCAGTATCGGCGGGATATCTGCCGG
>JAOUFX010000138.1 GCA_029857975.1 Deltaproteobacteria bacterium
CAGGGGGAATCTTTCCCGGCCTTCAACTTTTAGACCATAGAGGGAGTAAAAACAGAAATGCCCAATGACCCGAATGATTTGATAGAATAATTTGTTACGGCGAATGTTTCCTTCCATCCTTTTTGAGCCTTTAATGTCCTCAAGCTACCATAAGCAGACAGGGGAATCAATAAGATACGGCTCCTGGCCCCCCTTCACTTTCAAAAATCTCTATTCGTAGCTCGGGGTTCGAGACGATGAACGCCGGCAGCATCGGCCGGGAGAAATTCTTTAATTTTTTACCCTTGACGCCTTGATAAGGGCTGGCGATAATTAAAGTAGGCCAAAACTTCATCAACCTCAACAAAGGAGGGAAACATGAGCCAAAAAGTCATCGATCTGTTGAATGCCGCTCGCTCCAGGGAACTGGCTGCTATCAGCCAATATATGATTCAACACTATGAACTGGAAGATAGCGATTTCGGCAAGCTGGCCAAAAAAATGAAGGAAATTGCCATTCAGGAGATGAAGCATGCGGAAGCGCTTGCGGAGAGGATTCTTTTCCTGAAGGGGACTCCCATTACCAAGCCCGATGCGGAAGCCAAGAAAGGCCTGGAAATCGAGGCCATGTTGACCACGGACATCGCCCTGGAAAGTCAGGCGATCAAAATGTACAATGAAGCGGCGGAAACCTGCGCCCAGGAGAAAGACCAGATTTCCAAACAATTGTTCGAAAAACTACTCGGCGAAGAGGAAGACCATCTCAGTTTCTTCGAAAACACCAAGGAACATCTCGCCAAACTGGGGGCCGTATACCTGGCCAGCCTTACCGGCGCATGAGAATAAAATGACGGCTCCGTCTCCCGCCTGAAGAAAAGTAGGGGCACGGTGACCGTGCCCCTACATCAGATGCAAGGCGCGCAATCCCGCTCAGAGCGGGACAGATGGACTTTTTACGAAGCCATCAAAGAAGGTTGGCTACTTTTTTAATGGCGCAAAGTTCTCCGCACATGGTACAGACATCGCTTTCTTTGGGCATGCGGGATTCGCGGAGTTTACGCGCCCTCTCTGGATCTACTGCCAGCCGGATCTGTTCCGGCCAGTTTAAAGCCTTGCGAGCCCGGGCCATGCAGGCATCCTGATCCATGGCTCCCTTCAAACCCCGGGCGATGTCGGCGGCATGGCCGGCGATTTTGGAAGCAATGACCCCTTCCCGTACATCCTCTACCGTAGGCAGGCGGAGATGCTCCGATGGGGTCACGTAGCAGAGGAAATCGGCCCCTGCCCAGGCAGCAATCGCGCCTCCAATGGCCCCGGTGATATGATCATATCCGGGGGCGATGTCGGTGACCAGAGGACCCAGAACATAAAAGGGGGCCCCGTGGCAGATGCGCTTTTGCAGCAGAACATTGGCCTCGATCTGTTGTAAAGGGACATGGCCCGGACCCTCGATCATGACCTGGACACCCTTGGCCCAGGCCCTTTCGGTAAGTTCCCCCAGAAGGAGAAGCTCTTGAATCTGGCCTCGGTCGGTGGCATCGGCCAGACATCCCGGGCGTAGGCCATCTCCCAGGCTCAGGGTCATGTCGTAGGCTTTGGCGATTTCTAAAAGGCGGTCGTATGACTCAAACAGAGGATTTTCCTTTTGGTTATAATTCATCCACTCCACCAGGATTGCTCCCCCGCGGCTGACCACCCCCATAAGGCGGCCCTCTTTTTTAAGTGTCTCCACTGAGCGAAGGGTCACGCCGCAGTGTACAGTGATAAAGTCCACTCCGTCCTCTCCATGGCGTTCAATCACCTCGAAAAGGTCGTCGGCAGTCATTTCCACCATGGGGCGATTCTTCTTCTCGGGCATCTCCACCGCCGCCTGGTAAATGGGCACAGTACCCACAGGAACCGTTGAGGCCTGGATGACTGTTTTGCGGGTTTCACCGATAGCTGGGCCGATGGACAGATCCATGATGGTATCGGCCCCTGCCTCGATGGCTGCGCGCACTTTGGCCAGCTCTTCCTCGACGTTGGTGTGGTCTTTGGAAGTCCCGACGTTGGCGTTAATTTTGGTGCGTAGCCCCTTGCCGATAGCTAAAGGAGAGATGGTTCGATGCTTTACGTTCTGGGTGATGACGACCGTCCCTTCAGCCACACCCTGGCGAATGGTTTCCGCCGCAATTCCCTCGGAGGCAGCGGTCTTTTCCATGGCCTCGGTAGTCTCACCTTGCCTGGCATATTCTAATTGAGTCATATCTTACTCTCCTGTTGAGCTGGGATATAGCAGTTGCGAGTTTCAGGTTATAAACCCAAATTGAGCGATTCTTTTAAACCACAGAGAACACGGAGATTAATTTCATAGTTAAAAAGCTCAATCTTTTCTCTGTACTACTAATGTTCAATTTCTGAATTTCTGCAAATTTTATTAAACATATTTTAATTTTATCTGTGTTTATCTGTGTTTATCTGCGTCCAATAAATTTTGGGTTGCGGTTATGCCGCGCTGTGCCCTCTGTGGTAAATCACCTTTTTTAGGTTAAATAAAAAAAGCCGTCGATTTCACAACGAACCGGCGGCTTACAATCTCTACCGAATTTGCTTCCCTCCGCTGGTATTACCCAACAGGTTCGAGGGGTCATCCCTATTCTTGGTTGCGGGATCTCTCAGCCGGTCCAGCTCCCCCAGCAAATCTAATAATTATTCTACGCTGATTCGAAGAATTGTCAAGAGGGCTTTTAAAGTTTCATCTTCGGCAACCGAGCATCCAAAAGCTTGCGGACTTTGGCCTCCAAGGTGTTTAAGGTGAATGGTTTCTGTAAAAACTCTGTGCCCGACTCCAACACTCCATGTTGAACAATGGAATTGTCGGGATAACCAGACATGTAAAGGACCTGCATCTCCCGCCGGCTGGGGGCCAGCTTTTCAGCTAATTCCTTACCGCTCATTTGGGGCATGACCACATCGGTTACCATCAAATGAATGGGCCCGGAATAATGCTCACATACGTCCAGTGCTTCCTGGCCGTGCTGGGCTTCCAGCACGGTATATCCTTTATTTTGTAAAGTCTTGCGAATCATCTTCCGGACGGCCTTTTCATCCTCCACTACCAGAATGGTTTCCTTCCCTCTCGTTGAAATCCTGCGGCGTTCAACCGGCTCGTACTTTTCTTTAACCGCCTGGATAACCATGGGCAAGTATATTTTAAAAGTTGTCCCTTGCCCCACTTCGCTGTAGGCCCAAATGTTTCCCCCGCTCTGTTTCACGATTCCGTATACCGTCGATAAACCCAAGCCGGTCCCCTTGCCCTTCTCTTTGGTAGTAAAAAAGGGCTCAAAGAGGTGAGATTGAGTCTCCTTGTCCATTCCGCAGCCGTTGTCACTGACTGCCAGCATTACATAGGATCCGGGTTTTACAGATACATGCCGCTGGGCATAATCCTCGTCCAGCAATACGTTGGCGGTTTCAATCGTGAGCTTTCCCCCGCGGGGCATAGCATCGCGGGCATTGACCGCCAGGTTCATGATGACTTGCTCAATCTGGCCGGGGTCAACTTTCATTGGCCCGAGCTTCGGTTCAAGAACCGTCAATAGCTGGATATCTTCGCCAATCACCCGTTGGAGCATTTTGTTCATGTTGGCTACGACCTTATTCAGATTTAACACTTGGGGTTGAAGTATCTGTCTCCTACCAAAAGCCAAGAGCTGGCGCGTCAACGAAGTGGCCCGTTCGGCAGCTTTCTGGATTTCTTCCGCCTCCTCACTACGGGGATCCTGAGCGTCACATTCTTGGAGCAGAATTTCACTGCAGCCTTTGATGGTCATCAGCAGATTGTTGAAATCATGGGCTATGCCCCCCGCCAACCTCCCAATCGCCTCCACCTTTTGCCACTGGCGCAATTGTTCCTCGCTTTTTCTAAGAGCCTCCTCTGACCGCCTTCGCTCGGTAATATCTTCCACGGTGGAACGGATCCCTATAATTTGCCCCCCCTTATCCCGAATAACCCGATCTTTAACCAATACGGGCAGGGTCGTACCGTCTTTTCTCCAGTAAGTGCGTTCGAAGGTTTCGTGAAAGGATACATCCCCGGTGATTTTGGCCATAACGACATGACGGGTCGTTTCATCCTCAAGAACAAACTTCCACACCGGCTGGCCCAGCATCTCTTCGACCGTGTAACCTAACATTTCCAGCTCGGTGCGATTGACCCGGATAATCCTTCCCCCCGTGTCGAGTTCGTGGTAGCCTATGGGAGTTTCATCATAAATCTGCCGGAATCTTTCTTCACTTTCCCGCAGGGCTTCCTCGGCCCGCGCATGTTCTTTTTCAAGTGCTTCCAGCTTTTTTATCCGTTGACGCAAAACAGCTAATGCTTCGATCGGCTTGCTCTTTTTTTTATTCTCGTCTTTCATCTTAGGCCTGGTCATTTTGATCCCACAGCTATCTCTTTCCCCATTCAGCATCCATCGGGAATGTTTGATACCAGTATAGCGAAATTCTTTCCCGGAGGTCAATAATCCTTTTGAACGGGGAATTTTCAGAGAATCCTTGTTCGACGATAAAGATTTTGGTATATTTTGTCGGGGGTCTCAGAGGTGAATACGAGCCCGAGATTTGTAAATTTAATAGGACGCAGATTTACGCAGATAACTGCAGAAACAAAAAAGACGCTATGCGCATAGCGCTAAGCGACTCTCTGTACTACTAACGTTCAATTTCTGAAAATTTTATTAAGCATATTTTAATTTTATCTGTGTTTATCTGCGTTAATCTGCGTCCAATAAATTATTGGTTGCGGCTATGCCGCGCTGTGAACATCCATGTCCAAAAAGGAATTTCCTATACAATCGAGTTTAAATTTTTTTAGATTACACCGGGAGGTTTAAGTGATGAAAAAAATATTTTGGATTTTTGCCGTGGCTACAGCTTTACTTTTTTCTGCCGTGGTTCAGGCCCAAAACCAGGATGCCCTTCTGGGAAAATGGTGGAACCAGGAAAAAGAAGCCCAAATTGAAATCTATTCTTGCGACGGCAAATACTGCGGCAAGATAATTTGGCTGAAAGAACCTAATTATCCAGCGAAGGATCCGAAGGGTATGGGCGGACAACCAAAGGTAGACCGGGAAAATCCAGACCCGGCCAAAAGAGGGCAGCCTATTTTGGGTTTAAACCTGGTTGGGGGTTTCACTTATGCGGGGGAAAACCTCTGGGAAGGCGGTTTTATTTACGACCCCCGGGAAGGGAAAACCTACAAATGCAAGATGACCCTGGAAACGCCCGATCACTTGAAGGTTAGGGGTTTTATCGGCATTGCCCTGATCGGAAAAACCAACAATTGGACCCGGGTAAAATAATTTTAACCCCGGTCATCCCTGAAAAGCCTCTTCTGCTTCTCGGTAAAGGGCCTCCGCCTCTTTTTCATACTTTGGGGAAAAATGAAATATATGTAACTTTTTGACTTTAGCCCGCCGGGCCAACTCTCCCGCCTGGCGGGCCGTCAGATGGGCTCTCTCCTCCGCTCGCTCCCGGTCTTTTTCTAAAAAGGCCGCCTCGCAGAAAAACAAATCTGCCCCTTCGGCCAAGGGAAGAATCCTGTCGATATTGTCCTCGCTGAAACGGCAGTCGGAAACATAGGCGATTTTCTGCCCGGAGGTGATGGTTAGGGCTTTTTTCAGCGATCCCAAAGGTAGTTCTCTCACCCGCATCCCCTCCCCCTTCCTCGGAGGAATCTGCAGGCAAAAGTCATCCCTTTCTCCTCTCCATACGGCCGTTTTTAGTTCCTTCAGCCAGGGCCCAACAGGAAGATCCATCTGGGCCAGGCATTCCTTATGCACATTGATATGAAAACGCTCTTGGACAGCGAAAGCCAGGCTGGGAATGATATGGTCGAGATGGGTGGCGAAAATTTGCATTTGCGGATCCTCTTCCAAGATCCCCTGGAAGGCCTTTGCGCTCCCCGCTTCAGGGAAAAATCGTTGCTGGCAAGGAAAAACCTTGGTTACAATCCGATCGGGGTGGACCTCGGCCGCCTGGATAGAAAAAGGATATTCGGCAGTCAAGTTCCAGGTATAACCTGAAAGTTTGCCCTGGACATTGGCCAGGAATCCCGGCGGACCGAATATTTTTAGGACTTTCTTCCGGTTTAGCATCACCCGCAGCAGGGTGTCGAAACCGATGAAGTGGTCAATGTGGGTATGGGAGATAAAAGCATGCGAAACTTTGAGGAGCTTGGCGGGACGAAGATCGGTAAAGCCCCCCAGGTCAAAAAGCAAAGCGCGGCGTTCCCAAAGGACCTCTACAAAGAGCGCCGGGTCTCCAAAAGGTGCGTTGAGTAATTGCGCGAGAAGAAGGGGTTTCAAATTTTATCGAGAGCGGAGGCCATCGATCAAGCATCCTCCGGGGTAAAAAGATTGTTCCCAGAACTGAAGAAATCATAAGCAATGCAAAAACACCCGTCAACATGTAAATTTACCTTCAATAAACCCTGGAACTGTGTTATGGAAAAAATATGCAGGACGGACGAAAATCGATTCATTATGGCTGGCTCATTCTTTTTTCCGGTTTTATCGGCGTTATGGGTTCGCTCGGATTCGGCCGCTTCGCCTATACCCCCCTTCTGCCCCCGATGAAAGAGGCCCTTTCCTTAACGTACGCCCAGATGGGCTGGATTGGGACAGGGAACTTTGTCGGCTATCTGACCTTCTCCCTTTTGGGGGGATATCTGGCCACCCGCCTCAGCCCGCGCCTCGTAATTTCTGCCTCTCTTCTTCTCGTAGCTGCCTGCCTGACCCTGACCGGACTGTCCCACTCCTTTGAATTCGCTTTGACTATGCGCACGCTTACCGGGATCGGCAGCGCTGGTTCGAATGTCCCCATTATGGCCTTAGCCTCGGCTTGGTTCGCCTCGAAGCGGCGGGGGATGGCCACTGGAGTTTTGGCCAGCGGCTCCAGCGTGGCCTTACTTTTGTTGGGTCCCCTGATCCCTTATGTTCTGGAGACTTTTCCCGGCGTAGGGTGGAGAATATGCTGGTACATTCTGGGGAGCCTAACCTTGGCCATCGCCGGCCTAAATTATTTTGTTTTGCGGAATCAGCCCGAGGAAAAGAACCTGCACCCCATCGGCGGC
>JAOUFX010000139.1 GCA_029857975.1 Deltaproteobacteria bacterium
AAATTTTCTTAATTAAAATCTTTGATATAATATTTCAACTTCGATCTTAATTTTAAAATGGCTTTGGTATGAATCTGGCAAATTCTGGACTCGGTATAGCCTAATACCTCTCCAATTTCTTTCAAAGTCAATTCCTCATAATAATAGAGGGAAATCACCATTTTTTCCTTGTAAGCAAGTTCTTCAATGGCCCGGGTTAGCACTTCCTTCAATTCCTCTAAGCTCAGCAGGTGGAAAGGATGATTTTCTTTTTCATCCACAATCAAGTCGAATAGATCTTCCTCGGGAACTTGAGAGAATTTCGTTCGCATGCTCTCGATATCTAAGAAAAATACTCCCTGGGTCTCATTAAGCCTGCTGTAATAATCATCTAAAGAAAGACCCATTTCTTGGGCTACCTCTTCATCTTCCACTGACCGCCCATTTTTCTTTTCTAAGGCTTGGTAGGTCTTCTCAATTTGGGCTGCTTTCTGCCTCACGGACCGGGAAACCCAATCCAGAGATCGCAATTCATCTAACATCGCTCCTTTAATTCGAAATTCGGCATAGGTCTTAAATTGAACCTTTTTCTTGGGGTCAAATTTATCCAGTGCATCCATTAAACCAATCGCTCCGGCTCCGAATAAATCATCCGCAGAAATATGAGGCGGGAGGCGCATGGCCAGCCGGTGAGCGATATATTTGATTAGCGGAGTATACTGTAAAATCATTTCTTCCCGGCTGGGTGTTTGACTGGGCGGGAACACCGGGGCATTTAAAACAGGATATTGCCTTTTGTGATTGAAGGTTCTTGATTTCAATTGACCCCCCCATTTTTTTCCAAAGCTTGATGGTAGCGCAGCAGATGTTTCCAGAAGAATTGAACATTGCCATTGGTTTCATTGCGCAGGGGCTTTTCGGCAAGGATTTTGGCAATCTCTATAAAACTGCGACTGGAAATGGCTTCGGGATAAAGCTCCAAAACGGTTCTCTGATGCTTCACGGCGTCGGGAAGTTTTTCATCGAATGGAATAAAGCCCAAATAATCAATCGATAAACTGCCCAAAAAGCGGTCGACAAACAGGCTAATTTTTTTATAAACTTCTTTGGCTTCCTGGCTATTGTGGGCAGAATTAATCAGGATGGTGAAATTTTCTTTCTTGTATTTTGTCGCTAAGACTTTAATCAAGGTATTGGCATTGGTAATCGATGTAGGTTCCGGTGTGGAAATTACAATCGATTCTTCGGCCGCCAAATTAAAATAGAGGACATTGGCAGAGATCCCCGCGGCCGTATCAATTAACAAAATGTCCACTGTCTCAGCAAGAAGATCCAGTTCATTTAATAGAAAAATTTTCTGGCTTTCGTTTAATTCAACCAATTCCAGGACACCCGAACTGGCCGGCATGATAGACATCCCGCCTGGCCCTTTGATCAGAATGTCGAAAATTCTTTTTTCCCTTTTTAAAAGATGCTCCATGGTATATCGAGAAGTTAATCCCAGCAGAACATCGATATTGGCCAAACCTAAATCAGCATCCAACACTAAAACCTTTTTTTGCAGCTGAGTAAACGCAAAAGCCAAATTAGCCACGACATTCGTTTTTCCAACGCCCCCCTTACCGCTGCTAACCGATATAACCCTTGGCCATTTCAGAAAAAGAGCATCTTCTTTCGGTTGGGGGAAAAATGGAAGGGCATGCTCTTCTTGGTCGATTTTATCTTGATACGTTTTTAATCCGGCAACTCGATCCATCTCTGAGATCCTCATAAACTCACGGGGTATAGAATTCAAAAAACCGAATAACCCCTATCTTTGGCATTTATTTCCAACCGGTGAATAAGATCGATTTCCCATTGTTTTTAATTATTCAGCAAATAATATGCCAGCTAAAATCAATATTAAAATTAAATAAAATTATATGCTTATGTTTTTCAACGAAAAAATTTGTCCGTTAAAATGTCAAAAAAATTTTAAAAAGTCATCCTTTTGACTATCTTGAGGCCATCTGAAAATAGGTAAAAAATAAGGGAGCAATTTATCCCTGTTTGGCGTGGAAAAACTCTGGAAGGGATGATTTAGACGGATGGAAATCTATCTGGCTGAAAAGGGAAAGTATTCTATGAAATTTAAAGCGGAGGCCAGAGATAAATTTTTAAGAGTCTGTGCGTTGCAGATTTTGGCGCTTGATTTTCTCAATCAGTGTTGTCCGATTCAAGTTTAACAATCGGGCCGCTTTATTTTTTACCCAGCCCGTTTTTATGAGCGCCTGCAGGATCAATTTCTTCTCAAATTCATTCACCGCTGTATCCAAGGATATTCCCCCTTCAGGAATCTCCACCCCCTTGGGTAAATCCCCGGAGGAGAGGCTTTGAATTTTTTCAGGAAGATCCTGGGGAGTTATGACGTCATTATCTAATAGAATGACAAGGCGTTCGATCGTATTTTCAAGTTCTCTGACATTGCCAGGCCAGTCATATTGCAGCAAGCGCTCTATGGCTTCATTCGTCATCCCCTTTATTTTTTTCTTTTTACTCTTGTTAAAATGATCTAAAAAATGATGAACCAGAAGAGGTATATCCGATTTCTTTTCCCTTAAGGGAGGGACATGAATGGGGATGACATTTAACCGGTAGAATAAATCCTCCCGGAATTGCTTCTGCTCCACCGCTAATTTTAAATCCTGATGGGTAGCGGCTATAACTCGGATATCGGTTTTGATCGTTTTAATTCCTCCGATCCTTTCGAATTGTCTTTCTTGGAGGACCCTCAATAGTTTACTCTGCAATATCGGGCTCATGTCCCCGATTTCATCCAAAAATACCGTACCGCCATTAGCCAATTCGAACCGTCCGATACGGGTTCGAATCGCATTGGTGAATGCCCCCTTTTCATGTCCGAACAACTCGCTTTCCAAAAGCTCACTGGGAATGGCAGCACAATTCACCGGCACAAACGGGCCTTCTCGGCGGTAACTGTTATAATGGATCGCTTTGGCAATCAACTCTTTTCCTGTCCCGCTTTCTCCCAAGATTAAAATGGTACTGTCTGAATCGGCCACCTTTTCGATAAGCTCAAATATTCTCTGCATTTTTTCGTTATCGCCGATAATATTCTCAAACCGGTATTTTTTCTTCAGCTGGCTCCTCAGGTTAGTATTTTCACGTTTTAAGTTGCGGTATTCTAAAGCCCTCTTAAAAGTAATCAGGATTTCATCCATTTTGACCGGTTTGGTCAAATAATCAAAAGCCCCCAGCTTGATGGCCTCGACTGCATTTTTAACTGTTCCATGACCTGTCAGAATAATACAGATAGAATCGGGAGAATGGTCCAAAACGAATCGTAAGACCTCCATTCCATCAACACCAGGCATCTTAAGATCCGTAAGGACTATATCGTAAGAATTCTTTTCAATTTTCGGGATTCCACTTGCCCCGTCCGGGGAGGTATCGACTTCGAACCCTTCTCCTTTTAAAAATTCGGAAAAAAGAGTTAGAATTTCTGGTGAATCATCGATGATTAGAATTTTTTCGCTACCCATTTCCCCATCCTTCAAGTTCAACCGCAAGGTATTTTAAAATATGTATCTTTCCCTGTCAATATTTTGTTTTACCTGGTAAGGCAAATATTTTTGAATACTTGAAATCAATGAGGAGATTCTTTCAGGGAAAATAAACCTAAGGTATAGGGGAGATGGAAATTTTCTTGAAGGTTTTTCTTTTAAGGGATTGTTAAATTTTTTTACTCGGGAGGGAATAGATGGGTCCCTCAACAGGGGAAGGTAAGTTTACTTAACAGCCTTTTCTTTATATTGCTCGAAGAGATGGTCCAGGTCTTTTTTCATAAATCTCCAGTGTTTGCCGACTTTCACCGCGGGAACCTTACCATCTTGGGCTAATTTATAAATCGTGGAAACTGGTATTTTTAAATAATCGGAAACTTCTTTAATATTTAAGATATCGCCGTTAAACATTTTATTTTTTTAAGGGTTATTTTAGATTTTTATACTTTGTTATATTTCTCTTTAATTTCTCTATCGTCAGAAACCGGAAAAACCTTAATAATTTTTTTAATCCAAGCCCCAGGCCAGGGCTTCTTCCATTTCTTCACGTACTTTTTCTACTTGTTCCAATTTCCTTCGTTTTTCCAAAGCCTTCCTGGCTTTGCTCCCGCCAATCCTTCCCAATGCCCAGGCTACGTGGCCCCTGACTATGGGTTCAGGATCTTTAAGAGCGGTTATCAAAAAAGGAATCGTACCTGGATCTCCTTGATTGCCCAGGGCCACGGCTGCATTCCTCTGCCAGAGCTTCCTATTCTCTTTGCGGATATAGTAGAGCAATGGCCAGACCTTTTGGGCGTAGTGTTCCTGGGACATGGTTAAAAGAGTGGTGATCTGCAGGTGCTCGGCTCTCTCCATAAGAGCCTGGTTCATGGTCTTAGTCTTCCCCAGCCATTTTTTATTGCGGGGGCAACCTTCCTGGCACAGGTCGCACCCGTAAACCCAAGTTCCCATCTTGGGCCTTAAATCGCGGGGAATTTCTCCAGCATTAAAATAGGAATGAAAGGCAATACATTTTCGGGGGTCCATCTTTAGGGGAGCATACAGGGCACCCGTAGGGCAAGCCTCTATGCACTGCTGGCAATTTTCCGGACAGCCGACTTGCAGGGTGGGCGGATCAGGGTCGAGTTCTCGATCCACCAGGTAAGGTTCATTGACCACCCAGGAACTTTGGCCCACGGCCTCGTTGGCAAAAGCGAAACAATTTTTTCCATAATTCGTCACCCCGGCCCTGGCTCCAGCCATCCGGGCTGGAGCCGGACCGTATAGAACCTTCATGCCCAATCCCTGGAGAAATTTTTTAAACTCTTTTCTCCGGCGACTATGCGGGGATTCTTCCGGACAAAATAATCCTTTCAGGTAGCAGCGGCCAATCTTTCCCGCTAAGGAAGGCGGGAAATCCTCTTCAAAATAACTGTCGGTTACCACGATGAGGGATTTGACCTCGGGAAGAAACCGGGCTGGATCGACAAATCGCGTGAGGTCCAGGTCCCTGACCGAAGTATTCTGGCTGAGTGTTTTCCCCCAGGCATACATCTGCAGACGACCGTTTAACTCTTCAGCGTAAAGAATAAAGGGTTCGGGCGTGGCCACACCCACGCCCACGAATCCCAGATCCAGGGCTTTTTCCTTGATGGTTTGGGTCAAAGACATTTTTTTATTCCAAGCGTTTCAGGTTCCGGGTTGTGAGTTTCAGGGTATGAGTCCGAAAATTATCACTCGCAACTCGCCAATGGCAACTGGCTTTAAATTCACGGTTTCAACACGTAACGTTGCTGGGGCCTGGGTACAAACCATTTATGCAGATTGTAGTCAATCCCCGCCGGGGCTGGCTCAATGCCTTGGAAACGAGCGCTGATAATGGGCAGGGCGTAGGGAACGAAAAGAAAGGTGTAAGGCTGATCTTCGGCTAAAATTTCTTGGATCCGATCGTAACAAGCTTTACGCACTTGGGGGTCGAAGGTGTACCGGCCTTTCTCCAACAAGGCATCCACCTCGCGGTTCTGGTAAGAGATGAAATTCAATTCCTTCTCTCCCACCTTGCTGGAATGCCAAATGTCATAGATATCCGGGTCCTGCCCTAATGTCCATCCCAAGATAACGGCTTCAAAATTTTTTTTATCGATAAAGTCATTGATGAATGCCGCCCATTCCACCGTGCGGATTTTCACTTTGATCCCGATCATCCCTAAACGCCTTTGAATAATCTCAGCACATTTGGCCCTTAATTCATTGCCTTGATTCGTCAGTATAGTGAATTCAAAAGGTTTCCCATCTTTCTTTAGCCGGCCATTTTTCCCTGAATCTTTCCAGCCGGCGTCCGCGAGCAGTTTCTTGGCTTTTTCTACGTCGTATGGATATTTCCGGACCTTAGGATTATACCATTGCGTATCGGGCTTATACGGACCCGTGGCGACCAATCCCAACCCGAGTAGAACCCCGGCGATGATTTCTTCCTTATCAATGGCGCAGGTGATGGCTTGCCTTACGCGCCGGTCCTGGAACTTCCAGTCTTTTAGGTTGTAACCCAAATAGGTGAAGGCAAAAGCCAGGAACTTATACTTGCGAAAATCCCGGCGCATCTGATAGGTATCGGTTTGGCGTTTATACTGCAAGGGCGTGAGGCCCATATAGTCGAGACCACCCGCTTTTAATTCTAAAAACATAGTGGCCGGGTCGGGGATGATCCGGTAGATAAACCCATCAACGTAAGGGCGGCCTTCAAAATAATTGGGGTTGGCCTGGAGGACGATTTTCTCGCCGGTTTTCCATTCTTTGAAAAGGTAAGGTCCCATCCCGATGGGCTTGCGGCTGAACGGCGTGGTATTGATATCCTTTCCCTCCAGCAGATGCTTGGGCAGAACAACCAGCGACCCCCAACTGGATAACCCCGGGGCAAAGGGTCGTTTGTAGGTAACCCGGAAGGTATAGCGATCGGCGACCTGGGCCTCTTTAACTTCCTTAAAATCCCCGGCGTAGGCGGTGCGGGTATTCGGGTTGATGATGGTCTTAAATCCGAAGAGCACATCATCGGCCGTGAATTCTATCCCATCCTGCCACTTCACTCCCCGGCGTAATTTAAAGGTGATGGTCAACCCGTCCTTAGAGACTGCCCAGGATTCAGCCAGGTCACCTACCAGGTTCAGGTTCTGGTCATATTTCACCACGCCGTTGAAGATCAATCCGGAAATACCGTGAGAGGCGGAGTCCGAGGCCAGCATGGGGATAAGGTTGCTGGCGTCGCCGATGGACCCCTGGATCAGGAGGTCCCCGTAGGCCGGGGGTCCAGAGTCGGCAAGGCCCTGCTCCCCCGTCGACTGCCAAGGCTTCTCTTCTGATTTATCGCACCCCACGGAAAGGACCGTTGAGAAAAGGAAAAGGGATATACGAATGAGGAGGGCCAATTTTGAACGGCCGATTTTCCTTCCTCTCCATCTCTCCATTTCCTTATCTCCCGCTTCCTGTTCTTTTAAAAACGGTAACGTAACCCCGCCTCATTTTCAAGTTAAAAAACCTTGAAAAAAAAGAAATAATTTGTTAG
>JAOUFX010000140.1 GCA_029857975.1 Deltaproteobacteria bacterium
AAAAAGTCCTTTTTGTCCTATTGTCGTCATTCCGAAACTTGTCCCCGCGAAAGCGGGGAGCGGGACAGATGGACTTTTTACGAAGCCATCAAGATTGAAGCGATAAAAGTGCTGAGAGATTGTAACCCACCTTTCCGCACGCATTCTGCTCCCCAAATTTTTAAAAGCTAAGGAGGAACATTCCGATGATCGACTTTACAACGAACGAGGAACAAAAGGCATTGCAAGATTTGGCCCGGAAATTTTCGCAGAAGGAAATAGCACCGGTGGCGTTAGCCTATGACAAAGAACCGGTTTTTCCGGAGGAGATTCTTAAAAAAGCTCATGCGGCCGGGTTGTTGAATCTCACTTGCCCGAAGGAATATGGCGGGCAAGGATTCGGGCTGGTAACTTCATCCCTGATAACCGAAGAAATGAATGTGGCCTGCGTGGCTATATCCGGAATGCTCGGGATCAACTCCCTGGCCTGTGGACCCATTCTCATCGGCGGTACAGAGGAACAAAAGCGGCGCTTTCTTCTCCCTTTAAACCAGGCGGGCAAAACCGCGTCTTTTGGTCTCACCGAAAGGGAAGCGGGGTCGGATGCCGGGGGGTTAAAGACTCGGGCGAAACTGGAAGGCGACCACTATGTACTCAACGGCCAGAAATGTTTCATCACCAATGCCAGTTATGCAGCTCTTTATTCCATTTTTGCCACCATCGATCCTTCCAAGGGGACCAAAGGCATCTGTGGGTTTATCGTCCCCCGCGAATCCTCCGGCCTCTCCATCGGGAAGGTGGAAGATAAAATGGGGCAAAGAGCCCTGAACGTAGCCGAGGTCAATCTGGAAAACGTGATCGTTCCCCGGGAAAACCTCTTAGGCAAGGAAGGGGAAGGGTTTAAAATTGCCATGGAAACCCTGGATGAAGGCCGGGTGAACATCGCCACATGCGGCGTAGGCCTGGCCCGGGCTGCTTTCGAGGCGGCCCTGGATTATGCCAAGAAGCGGGTGCAATTTGGCAAACCCATTGGGACTTTTCAGGCTCTGAATTTTATGCTGGCGGACATGGCTGCCGCCGTCGACTCCGCCCGCCTCCTCACTTGGTTGGCTGGGTCGATGGCTGACCAGGGAAAACGTTTTAGCCGGGAAGCAGCCCAGGCAAAATTCTATGCCACCGATGTTGCGATGCGCGTAACCACCGACGCCGTGCAGATTTTCGGCGGATATGGGTATACCAAAGAGTACGCCGTGGAAAAATATATGCGCGACGCCAAACTCACGCAGATTTATGAAGGGACCAACCAAGTCAACCGGATCGTGGCCGGCGGCGCCCTCATGCGTGGATAAGGGAAAAGAGGATTGCCCAAATTATGAAAACGCCCGAACAGTACATCGCTAGCTTGAGAAAATTGAATTTGGAGGTCTATCTTTTAGGGGAAAGGGTAAAGGATCCCGTTGACCACCCCATGATCCGCCCTTCCCTGAATTCTGTGGCCATGACCTTTCAACTGGCCCAAGAAGGCGAATATAAGAATCTCATGACGACCCCTTCTCATTTGAGCGGCAAAATCGTCAACCGCTTCACCGCCATTCATCAGAGCGCTCAAGATCTGGTCAACAAAGTAAAAATGCAACGCCTCTTGGGGCAGAAGACAGCTTCCTGCTTCCAGCGCTGCGTGGGTATGGACGGCATGAATGCGCTTTATAGCACCACCTTTGAAACGGATAAAAAATATAAGACCAACTACCATTCTCGTTTTAAAGACTTCCTGCAACGTATCCAGGAAGAAGATTTAGTCGTGGACGGAGCCATGACGGATGTGAAAGGAGATCGAAACCTGCGTCCCGTCCAGCAGGCGGATCCCGACCTCTACCTGCGCGTGGTCGAAAGGAAAAAAGACGGGATCGTGGTCCGCGGAGCGAAAGCG
This sequence comes from Deltaproteobacteria bacterium, assembly GCA_029857975.1. The sequence goes on from JAOUFX010000140.1 coordinate 1,910, forward strand.
CACCAAACCGGCATGTTGAATTCGCACGAGGTCATGGTAATGCCTACCATGGCTCTGCGAGAAGAAGAAAAAGACTATGCCGTTTCCTTTGCGGTTCCCACCGATACGCCGGGTCTATTTTTTATCTACGGCCGGCAATCTTGCGACACCCGCAAGCTCGAAGGGAGTTCTATGGATGTGGGCAACCATCAATACGGCGGGCACGAAGTCCTGGCCATTTTCGATAACGTCTTCGTACCCTGGGCAAGGGTCTTTCTCTGCGGGGAAACGGATTCCGTCGGCGCCCTCGTGGAGCGGTTTGCCGGCTATCATCGCCAGAGTTACGGAGGATGTAAAGTAGGCGTCGGTGATGTCCTGATCGGGGCCGCTTCTCTGGCTGCCGATTTTAACGGCACGGCCAAGGCCTCGCACATTGTCGACAAGATCATCGAAATGGTTCACCTGAATGAAACCCTTTATTCCTGCGGCCTGGCCTGCTCTTCCGAAGGCCACCCCACTACGGCGGGCAATTATGAAATAGACATGCTCTTGGCGAACGTCTGTAAACAAAACGTCACCCGTTTTCCCTATGAGATTGCCAGGCTGGCCGAAGATGTTGCGGGGGGATTGATGGTGACGATGCCTTCGGAAAAAGACTTGCGCCATGAACGAACGGGACCTTATATCCAAAAATACCTCAAAGGAGCGGCCGCGATCCCGACGGAACACCGCATGCGCATTCTGCGCCTGATCGAGAACATCACCTTGGGCACGGCGGCAGTAGGCTACCGGACCGAGTCGATGCACGGGGCAGGTCCGCCGCAGGCCCAACGCATCATGATTCGCCGTCAGGCCGACCTGGATTTTAAAAAAAACCTGGCCAGGAACATTGCCGGAATAGAATCGTAATGGGTGATTCGATGGAAATAACCCTTGGGTATTCTGTAGTCCGCAATGCCCGGAAATACCCTCACAAAACCGCAATTCTTTGCGGGGCACAACGGCGGACCTATCGAGAGTTGAATGAACGTTCCAACCGCTTGGCGCGAGCCCTGGTTGAACTTGGCCTCGGCAAGGGCGATCGCATCGCCACCCTTTCCCTCAACTCCATCGAGCTTATGGAAGCCTACATCGCCCATCTGAAAATAGGGGCCATAACGGTTCCACTCAATGCCTGGGGCCTGGATAAAGAAATTCAACATCAAGCGGTCTTTACCGGCTGCAAGATGTTTACTTTCCATCAAGATTTTCTGGAACGGGCGGAACAGATTCGTCCTCGTCTTCCCGAGGTCCGGGAATGGATCTTTATCGGTACCTCCCCCCCTTCTTTTGCCCGATCCTATGAGGAGTTGATCGCCCACTCTTCTCTTACGGAGCGGGCCATAGAAGTGCGGGAAGAGGATGAGGCCTTTATTCTCTTCACCGGGGGGACAACGGGCGTTCCCAAAGGGGCGGTTCTTACGCACAAGTCTCTGCTCTGGAATATTATCAACGTGACTACCGAGATCCAGAGTCCAAGGCCCGATGACGTGATTTACTTCCCAATGCCGCTCTTCCACACCGCCGCTTTGAGCAGGTTTTTGGCCTATATGTACGCCGGCGGGACGTTTATCGTTAGCCGGGAGTTCAATGCCCAGAAATGCTTGGAAATCATCGAACGCGAACAGGTCACGACCATGACCGGTAATCCGACGATCTGGCGGGAGCTCCTCAGGGAAGTTGACAGAAAAGAGTATGATACCCGCTCCATGCGTATGTACCTTTCTTCCCAGGGCATCCTCCATCCCGGCATGCAGCAGGCCATTAAAACGCGGCTTTTCCCCCACGCTCAAACCTACGTCAGCTATGCTTTGACCGAAGCTTCTCCGGGGGTGACGATTCTCAAACCGGGAGACCTGCCGCAGGAGCCGGGCAGTGTGGGAAAGCCCTATATGTGCATGGAAGTGCGTATCGTGGACGAGCAGGATCAGGATCTTCCCGTCGGGGAGGTAGGAGAAATCATTATCAAAGGCCCCACCGTGATGAAGGAATATTTCCGCAACCCGGAAGAAACCGCTCAGGCCTTACGGGGGGGATGGCTGCATACAGGAGATTTGGGGAAATATGATGCCGATGGCTTTTTGTATTTTGTCGACCGCAAAAAAGACATGATTAAAAGCGGGGGTCTCAACATCTATTCCAAGGAAATCGAAGAAGTATTGGCCCGGCACGCCAAAATCGCCGAAGCGGTAATCATCGGTATCCCGGACGAAAAATGGGGAGAGACGGTCAAAGCCGTAGTGGTAGTCAAGGACGGGGAAACTCTCACCGCAGAAGAAGTTATTCATTTTTGCAAACAGCATCTGGCGAGCTATAAGAAACCCACCGCCGTGACCTTCGTCGAGTCCCTCCCCAAGAGCAATTTTGGTGGTAAGGTCCTGAAGCGCGAACTTCGCGAACGTTTCTCAAAATAAAGTTTAAGGTGTAAGGCGCAGTTCGCAACCGGCAACCCGCAACTCGTAACTTGATTGTATAGAAATTTCCTTATTGAAAACAGATTCGCCCTGTTAGATGTTTACTATCTAACAGGGTAAACCCGGATTTTCAGGATATTTAATGCAAAAAAAATATCTGTACTACTAACGTTCAATTTCTGAAAATTTTATTCAACATATTTTAATTTTATCTGTGTTTATCTGCGTTAATCTGCGTCCAATAAATTTTGGGTTGCGGCTATGCCGCGCTGTGGAAACCTGTGTCCAAATTAATTTAAAACTGATACCTGTGCCAAGGAGTGACAACGATGAAGCATCCGATGTTTTCCGAAGAGCATGACTTATTCCGGGATGCGGTGCGCAAATTCGTGGACAAAGAGTTAGCCCCTCATGCCGAAGAATGGGAGGAGGCTGAAGAATTTCCCAACAGTGTTTTCACCCGCATGGGTGAGTTGGGTTTTTTGGGCCTGCGTTACCCGGAGGAATACGGGGGGCAGAATGGCGATTTCCTTTTCTCCGTCATCCTGGCCGAAGAGCTGGGCCGCTGTGGCATGGGTTCCATCGGCATGGCTGTGGCGGTCCAGAGCGAGATGGCCACCCCTCCGATTTTCAAGTTTGGCACCGAAGAACAGAAGACAAAATATCTCCTTCCCGCCAACCAAGGCAAGAAGATTGCCTGCCTGGGCATTACCGAACCCAACGCCGGGTCGGACGTTGCTTCGATTCTGACCACGGCCAAAAGAGACGGTGACCATTGGGTCATCAACGGCCGGAAGATTTTCATCACCAATGGCGTCCGGGCAGACTTCATCACCCTCGTAGCCAGAACCGGTGAGAAGAAGGGTTATAAGGGATTCTCCCTTTTTCTGGTGGATAAAGGGACTCCTGGGTTTACGGTGTCCCGCAAATTAGATAAACTCGGCATGCGTTCCTCCGACACTGCGGAGCTTCTCTTTGAAGACTGCCGGCTGCCGGCGGATGCACTCCTGGGCCAAGAGGGCAAAGGCTTCCACCACATCATGTGGGAACTACAAGGAGAGAGAATCATGGCCGCAGCCAATGCGGTGGCCCGGGCCCAGATGGCCTTGGAATTGGCCGTGAAATACTCTAAGGAAAGAATTCAATTTGGCAAACTCTTGGCCCATTTTCAGGTTACCCGCCATCGCTTGGCGGATATGGCTACGGAGATTGAAGCGGCCAGGCATCTAACCTATTACTGTGCCTGGCTTTTTCAAAATGGAGAATATCCGGTCAAAGAAATCTCCATGGCCAAACTCTTTGCTGCGCAAATGGGCAATCGAGTGGCCGATGCTGCCCTGCAAATCTTTGGCGGCTATGGGTACATGATGGAGTACCCCATTCAAAGGTATTGGCGGGACATTCGCCTGAGTCGCATCGGCGGCGGCACGGATGAAATCATGAAAGAAGTGATCGCCAATGAGTTGTTAGGAAAAATCAAAGATTGATTTTATTCTATCCAGTTTCCGAGAGTCGCGCTTAATTTTTAGGCTTGTCCACCTGATAGATCTGGTAATACTTGGCAAACGGTTCGGTTACCTTTTGGGCGTAGGAGTAGGGGTCTTTTTTGCGGGCTACAACCTGTTCGATTACCTCGTCGAAGGTCACATCGTACTTAAGCATTTTATGAATGTATTTGGAGACTTCCCCCTCAATCAGGTTTAAAATTTCCTCTTTGGCCCGTTCGTTCCTTTTTCTTAAAAGCCCGCTCCCCTCTTGGAGAAATCGCCGATGTTCCCAAATCTTTTCGGCAAGATCCGCTATCCCTTCACCTAAGGTGGCAACGGTTTTAACAATCGGAGTCCTCCAAGAGCCCCTCGCTGGGTTTAAGTCCAACATCAGCCTCAATTCGGTGACTACCCGGTCTGCTCCCTCCCGGTCGGATTTGTTGACTACGAAAATATCTCCGATCTCCATGATCCCGGCTTTTAAAGCCTGAATCTCGTCTCCCAGCCCGGGTACTGAAATCAGCAGGGTGGTGTCTGCCGTCTTGACAATATCCACTTCATCCTGCCCAACCCCCACGGTCTCGATGAGGATAAAATCTTTGCCGAAGGCGTCGAGGATTTTGACGGTATCGGCGGTTGCCCTGGTAAGCCCTCCCAGTGTTCCTCGCGTGGCCATGGAGCGGACAAAGACCCCTTCATCATTGGTGATGTCTTGCATGCGCAATCGATCCCCCAAGAGAGCTCCGCCGCTGAAAGGACTCGTGGGGTCTACGGCTATGATTCCTACAGTATTCCCTTTTTTCCGCAGTTCTTTGGTGATCTTATCAGTCAAAGTGCTCTTCCCCGACCCCGGCGGTCCGGTAATCCCCACAATATAAGCCCGTCCGGTCCGGGGATATAATTGTTGCAAAGCTTCCACTGCACCGGGCATCTCGTTTTCCACCAGGGTGATCAGCTTGGCCATGGCCCGGACAGAGCCGGAAAAGGCCCCGTTCACTAACTCCGCTATACTGGTCATCTTCTCCACCTTTCTTAGGCCTTCTCTTTTTCTTGGAGCACGACCAGCGCGTCAACCGCAATCGGTTGACTCCCAGAAACAATTAGCGGATTCACATCCACTTCCTTCACGGCTTCGAGTTCCAGGCCCAACCTGCCGGCATTGATCAACATTGAAACCAGTAGATCCATATCCACAGGGGGCATGCTGCGAAACGGTCCCAATACAGATGCTCCTTTGATTTCC
>JAOUFX010000141.1 GCA_029857975.1 Deltaproteobacteria bacterium
GACCCGGAAAAAATCCTGAAGGAAATAAATGATTCCCTAAAGGCCGATGTCAATGCCCTTTTAAAGCAATACAAAGATCCTGCTCTCCAACAGGCTAAAAGCCAAAAACTCCATCTCCGTTACAATGAAGACGAATTGCTGAAAAAAGCCCAGGAAGCCATGCTCAACCCAAAATGGAAAGTACTCCAGGTGGCCAAAATAAACTTGCCCGACGGCGAAGGAATTTATGTAGGAGATATTCAGGCCGGAACGCAGAAAGCCTATTTATTCGCCAAGCTTGCCAGCCGGGCGCCAACTTGCGACATCTGCCATGCCACCCATTTTATTTTCACTTTCAACGAAAAGGGGGAGATTGTAAATTTTCTCCCTCTTAAAGTGACTAAGCTGAACAACCTTTCTTGGAATGAAAAAGAAATCGAGAAGATGAAGCAGCGCCTTATCGGCCGGTCGATTCTTCAGCCCGTAGACTTCGATTCCCAGGTGGACACGATCTCCTCAGCAACCATGACGGCGCATTTGATCGTGGACAGCGTGAACAAAGCCAAGAGCCTTTATGAAGGGTTGAAGAGCAAAGGGTATATTAAATAAAGTGGCTAAAGACTATTGAGTGGAAGTGGATAGGGCACTGGTGGCTCTCCCGGACTTCAAATCCGGTGTGCCGTCTGAGCAAGGCGGCAGGTGGGTTCGATTCCCATGCACTTCCGCCATTTTTTTTCAAGTGCCCATCCTTTTAACCTCTTCCACGATTTGAGGCAGAACTTGACCCGTTTTCCCTTGAATTAGGTAATCCGATATTTTTTGTTCCGTAAGGGGAGTTGGTTCAGCATTGATTTCAATTAAAATAATCCCCATTCCTTTCTCCAGCTGGTGTCGTTTGGCTACCCGGGGTAAATTGGCGAAAGGATAAACTACCGCTGAAGTCCCGCAAATCAACATCAAATCGCATTGCGCTGCTTCTTCTAAACTTCTTTCGGCAACATCGGAAGGAATGGGTTCGTTAAAGTGGACAACATCACTTTTTATTGCCCCCTGGCATTTTTGGCAAAGAGGCGGCAATTGATCTTCCCGGTTTAACCTCTCCAAGTCAAATGTATTAGGATCATATCTGGTGTGGCAAGAAGCACATCTTAGTTTAAAGGCATTGCCGTGATAATCCAAAACTTTTTGGCTTCCTCCTCGTTGATGCAGGTTGTCAACATTTTGCGTGATAATCCATTGCAATATCCCGATTCGCTCCAGTTCGGCTAAAGCATAATGGCCAGGATTGGGCATTACCTTGCTCAAATCTCCTAACAAAGAAGGGCCGCTTAATCTTTCCTTCCAGTACTCTTTCGGATTTTTTTTAAATTTTTCATAACTCTGGTAAGCTCTTTTTTCTGCTCCGGGATCTTTAGTCCATATCCCCGCTGGTCCCCGGAAGTCGGGTATTCCCGATTCCGTGGAAATCCCCGCACCCGTTAAGGCTATGGCATATTTGCTTGCTATTAAATCTTCAGCCGCTCTTTTAATTAAATCTTTCATCTTTCCTCCTTCCCTATCAGCTTGCAGGCCTCCTCACCTTAATCCTCTCCCCCTAAAGAGACTGTGTCGCAATTTTGTTAATCGCGAGACCCGGGCGGGAGGGCATTCTTTCGGAATCATAAGGCAGTGGTTCTTCCTTGGATCGAGGCGGGCTGAAAATCAAATATTTCCGCTGCCCTACGAATCCGCCGTCTCTTTGAGGAAACAAGCGGGAAAGCTTTGGATAACTTCTTCTCCCGCCGATGCTTCCTCCTTCATGCCCTCCCGCCCGGGCCACGACACAGTCTCAAAGAGGGGAGAGGGCGGGGCGAGGGGCGAAAGGCTATGGGTTGATATTCCGACCCATTTGGCGACTTCCTTGGAGCCGTCCCTCGGCCTTCGGGGCCCAACTCATTTTTTGCGCGGAAGCATAAAATGCTCCAGGACCAAGACCAGCACGATGCCCACCACCAGTCCATTTTTTAATAAGGCATGGGCCAGGAAAGGAAAGGTCCAGAAGAATCCTTCCGGAAAAATGGAGATGATTCCTCCCATGAGGATCGGAATCCCGATGACCAGATAATCCCGTGCCTCCAGGGGGCGTTCGGACCGGGCAATAACGGAGATCCCTGCTCCTACCTGAGCGGCCATCCCCGTGATCATGGCCGCGCCCACCACCGAGGCCGGAATAGATGACACCAGAGTCAGAAATTTTTGGAAAAAGGCCAGGATGATCAGAAAAGCGCCGCACACCGTGAGAGCGAAGCGGGTCCCCACACGGGTTACGAGGACCACCCCTGGACTGATTCCATAGCTCACAGTCCCGATGACACCCAGGGCGCCGGCAACCAAGCCCCCCAGGCCGGTGAGCCCGATCCCTCGGGCGACCCGCCTGCTTAAATCCCTTTTGCCCACCACTTCTCCAATGCTGTAGATACTGCCCACGGCGTTGATGATCACAGCCACATAGGCCAACAGGAAAGTAACCATGGCCGAGATGGAGAATTTAGGGTAACTGGAAAAAAGAGGGTGGGGAAGCGTAAACCAGGAAGCTTCCCAAACCGCGCCCATCCGGAGTCGACCCAGGACGCCCATAAGCATCGTTCCCAGAATGATTCCCAAAATTAAAGAAATCGTTTTGGGAAAGCCGGAAAGCCAGTGGCTGAACAGGGCAATTCCTACCATCACGGTAAGGGAGACTCCGAATACTACAGGATCTCCCGAGGGGCTCCCGGGCCGGGCGCCAATGATCATAGGAGCCAGGTAAGGAAGGAGCGTAACGGCAATCAAGATGAGGATGACTCCGATGACGTTGTCCGTAAAAAGGGGTTCCAGATGGCGAACCAGCCTGAGGGCACTTAACGCGACGAGGAAAATTCCTCCCGCGATCATCCCCCCTTGAATGGCCGGCATTCCATGGGAAGATAGAATGATAAAACTGAGGAGGAGGGCCGAAGAGGGCCCGTCGAGAAGAGGATAGCGGTGTCCCCAAAGGGTTTGCAGGACCATGATTGCCCCGGAAAGGATTAAGATCTTTTGAAAGAATAATACCTTTTCCCTGCCCCCCAAGCCGAGGTATTCTGTGGAAATCGAAGAGAGGATTACCAGCGTTGGCAAAAAGATGATCCCCCACTGGAATCCGTAAATCAGGCTCCGGGGCCAGGGAGGAAGATCATCCAGGCCATAAACCAAATCCGGCGCGGATCCTGGGGGCTTTTGCGCAGGGGTTGTTTTTCGTGAGGGCATTTTAATCCTTTTTTATTCTTGGATCCGGGGGTACCGTTTCTTTATTGACAGATCCCTCTTTCCTTGTCAAGTGGTATCCTGGCTGAATGTTGAACACTTTTGAGTTTATTTTTTCGGAACTAACCTTAGATCAGGAACGTCCGTATCAATTTAGCGTTTTGAAAAGGCACGCTAAATTTTATTGAAAAGTGAAAATTGCAAACGGAAAAATGCAGGTTTCTCTGAAATGCCTTATTTATTCAGAAATTTTTAATTTACATTTTGCATTGAAGTTTAGGCAATTTTTTCAAAGGGGTAAACTGTTACCTAAATTGAGCGATTTTTTTAAACCACAGAGAACACAGAGAATAATTGCATAGTTAAAAAAACAAGATAAGCTCAATCTTTTCTCTGTGTTCTCCTGTAATCATTTTGTAAGCTAAATTGTTTAATTGTTTTCACTTGACCAGGGCACAGAGTAAAGCAGAGAAAAGGAGTTTATTTCCTGGTTTTATCTTAATTTTCCTCTGTGCCCTCTGTGGTGAATCGCCTTTTTTAGGTCTTACCTAAACGGAGCGATTTTTTAAACCACAGAGAATATGGGGAATAATCTAATTGTCCAAGAAATTCTTTTTCCTTTGACATCCCAGCTTTTCAACATCTATAATGAAAATATAGGCAAAACGTTTATATCTTTCTGCCGGGAAGGGGGGAAAACCATGAATCAAGAGCTGCCTTTTGATTTCAGCAAATTCCAATTCCCTAAAATCGAGATGAAAGTTATTCGCGGAATTGTAGCTGGAATCATCATTTTCATCCTGATATTTTCGTCGGTTTTCACGGTGAACCCGGAAGAGGTAGGGGTGATCCTCCGGTTCGGGAGATACGTCCGGACGGCGAATCCGGGTATGAACTTTAAATTACCTTTCGGCATCGAACAGGTGACGAAAGTTCCTGTGGAACGACAGTTGAAGGTGGAGTTTGGCTTTCGAACGGAGGCGCAAAGAGATAGATCTAAATTTTCTACCCGCGCTTACCAACAAGAGTCGCTGATGCTGACCGGCGATCTCAACGCCAGCGAAGTGGAATGGATTGTTCAGTATCGGATCGCCGATCCATACAAATTTTTATTCAAGGTGCGCGCTACCACCCTGACTTTCAGGGATATGAATGAAGCCTTGATGCGCGAAGTGGTCGGCGATCGTTCGGTCAACGAAGTGCTGACTGTCGGCCGGGTGGAAATCGCCAATACCGTCAGCAAAAAATTGCAGCAACTGTGTGACGAATACGAAACCGGCATCAAAGTGGATCAGGTCGTCCTGCAGGACGTCAATCCCCCCGATTCGGTCAAACCGGCTTTCAATGAGGTGAACGAGGCGCAGCAGGAGCGCGAGAAAATGATCAACCAGGCCCGGTCGGAATACAACCAAGTGATCCCCAAAGCCCGCGGAACCGCGGCGAGAACGATCGAGGAAGCTAAGGGGTACGCCATCGAGCGGGTCAATCAAGCCCGTGGGGAGGCCCATAAGTTTAGCGCGGTCTTCAAAGAATATTCCAAAGCCCCGGACGTAACCCGTCAGAGGATTTACCTGGAAACGATGAATGAAATCCTCCCCAAAGTCGGAAGGAAATTAATCACCGACGAGAAAACCACGGGGATTTTGCCCCTGTTTCAACTCACGAAGGAGGGGGAGAAAAAGGAAGGGGGGAAATAATGAATAGAATGAATTATAAAATCTTGGGCGGCCTGGCCATCCTGGTCATCGTGGGCCTGATCCTCCTGTTTTCTTCTGCCTTTGTGGTGAACGAAACGGAGCAAGTCATTATTACCCAATTCGGAAAACCGGTGGGGAAGCCCATTGTTGAAGCGGGGATTCATTTTAAACTGCCCATCATTCAAATCGCCAATTTTTTTGAAAAGCGGTTTTTAGCCTGGGATGGCGACCCCAACCAGATTCCGACCAAGGATAAAAGGTTTGTCTGGGTGGACAGTTACGCCCGCTGGCGGATCCACGATCCCCTCCTGTTCTTCCAACGGGTGCGGGACGAGAGGGGGGCCAAAACCCGGCTGGATGACATCCTGGACGGGTTGACCCGCAACGCCATCGCCAACCATAATTTGGTGGAAAGCATCCGTTCGACGAATCGCAAATTGGAAGCTAGTGAAGAATTGGAGGAAATTCAGGACTCGGAAATAAACCTCCGGATTGATCTCGGCAGAGAGAAAATTACCCGGATGATTATCGAGGCTGCCGCCCCCCGTTTGCAGGTACTCGGGATTGAATTACTGGACATCCGATTTAAACGGATCAACTATGTTGAAGAGGTGCAAAAGAAGATATACGAGCGGATGATCTCCGAGCGCAAACGAATCGCCGATAAATTCCGCTCGGAAGGCCAGGGGGAGGCGGCTAAAATTTTGGGAGACAAAGAACGGGATTTGAAAAAGATCGAATCGGATGCCTATCGGCAGGCGCAAGAAATCAAAGGAAAAGCAGATGCCGAGGCCACCACGATCTATGCCCAAGCCTATAATCAAAGCGCGGAATCCAGGGCCTTTTACCAATTCCTGAAAACCATGGATACCTATAAAACCACCCTGTCGGAGAAAGACTGGTTGGTTTTATCGACGAAGGGAGACTTCTTTAAATTTCTCCAAAACCCCTCGGGGCAATAATCATTCCAGGCCCAGGAGCTCATGCTCCCGGGCCTCCCCTATAACCTATTCCTAAACCTCTTCCCATGCCTTGGCCGGGACCCAATCCACTTCCCATTCCGTATCCAGGCCCATAATTTCTATAGCCGCCTGAAGGGTTTCCCCACTGAGCTTGCCGTTCAGGAGTGAGAATCTTTTGAACTTCTAAACGATAAGGACTCATGCTATAAATTTATATATAAAAAAATTAACCAGCTAATTTGGAGATGATCCAAAAATTTTTTAAACTTCGAGTAAAAATCATAGGAGGTCAAAAATTATGAAGTCAGTAACCATTCCCTGGGGAATCTGGCGGGGCAACAAGAAAATACCCTTAACCTTTCCCAACAACTGGAAAGTAACCGTAGCCTCGATGGCCGATGGCAAGGATGTAAGTCAGGCTGAAATCCGCAAAGCCTTCGCGGACCCCATTGGCCAAGAGCCGATCCGGAAACTGGCGGAGGGGAAGAAAACCGCAGTCATTGCCGTAGATGACCTGACCCGGCCGACCCAGGCTTACCGCTTCCTCCCCTTCATCGTTGATGAGTTGAATAAAGGGGGGATCCAGGAAGAAGACATTAAGATCCTTATGGCCATTGGCTCTCATCGTCCTTTGATGAAAGCCGACCAGGAAAAAAAATTGGGGAAGAAGATGGCCAACCGCTTCCCCGTCTTCAACCATCACCCTTACGAGAACTTGGTGAATGTTGGTACGACTTCCCGGGGAACGCCGGTGCAGATCAACCGGCATTTTATAGAGGCCGATGTCAAGATCGGCGTGGGTTTTATCACCCCGCACCCGTCTGCCGGTTTTGGCGGAGGTGGCAAGATTGTAATCCCGGGATTGGGAAGCATGGAGACGATCATCAAGAACCACACCCCTGCCCACCAGGGGAAGATCGGGGGTACGGGTTTTTCCCAGGGATATGATCTGAATAAAAACGAACTGCGGCAGGATATGGAAGAAGGGGCCCGGATGGCGGGATTGGACGTCATCGTGAATTCCGTTGGGACTTCCGAAGGCAAGACCGCCGGGGTTTTTGTGGGGGATCTGGTTCAGGCGCACCGTGCCGCTGTGGAACTCACCAGAAAAGTTTACATCACCGACGCCCCCACGGACGTA
>JAOUFX010000142.1 GCA_029857975.1 Deltaproteobacteria bacterium
AAATTTTAACCCTATGAAATATATGTAAATTTAATAATTATAAATTTATTACGTGAACGAATAGTTTGGATACGAATTTTCTTGACATTTTTGAAGGCGTTTTTTAGAATGCGATACAAAGAATTCATAATGAAGGAACATCAAGCCCAAAGGAGGAAATCATGAGCAACGGAACTTTTCCGATAAGCATGAGGGACATTCGGTTCATTCTTTATGAACAATTAGGCATTGAACGGCTCTGCGAATTTGATAAGTTCAAGGATTTCTCCAAGGAAACTTTTGACATGGTTTTGGAAGAAGGAGCCAAACTGGCGGCCGAAGTAATCGCTCCGCTGAATTCCATTGCGGATAAAGAAGGCTGCGTTTATGAGAAAGGGAAAGTAAAAGTTCCGGAGGCCTTCCATGAAGCCTTCAAGAAATACTGCGAGGGCGGATGGATTGCCGCTTCAGTGGATACAGAAGCCGGGGGGCAGGGGCTGCCGGATTCTGTAGCCCTGGCGGCCGCAGAGATGTTTGTGGGGGCGTCCGTTTCCTTCACTACCTACCCTGGTCTTACTCGGGGCGCCGCCAACCTGATTGAAAGTTTCGGAACACCGGAACAAAAGCAGCTGTATCTGGAGAAAATGTACAGCGGTCAGTGGACCGGCACAATGTGCTTGACCGAACCCCAGGCCGGGAGTGCCGTGGGCGATGTTAAATGCCTGGCCAAAAAAGATGGGGATCATTATTTGATTCAGGGCACGAAGATCTTCATCACCGCCGGCGACCATAACCTGACGGAAAACATTATCCACGCCGTCTTGGCCCGCACGGAAAATGCCCCCCCGGGAGTCAAAGGCTTAAGCCTCTTTATCGTGCCCAAGGTCCGGATCAACCTTGATGGATCCCTGGGAGAACCCAACGATGTAAATTGTGGCGGCATCGAGCACAAGATGGGGCTCAAGGGGTCTTCGACTTGCACCCTGAATTTCGGAGATGACAGGAAGTGTCACGGGTATATTCTCGGGCAGGAGAATCAGGGCATCCAGCTCATGTTCCAGATGATGAACGAAGCCCGTCTGGGCGTGGGCCTGCAGGGTTTTGCCCTGGGGAATCTGGCTTACCTCTATGCCCTGAAATATGCCAAAGAACGCATCCAGGGGGTGGAAATCACGAAGATGAGAGACCCCAACGCCCCCCGCGTGACGCTCATTAACCATCCCGATGTACGCCGGATGCTCATGACCATGAAAGCTTATGCCGAAGGTCTACGGGCGCTGATTTACCGCAGCGCCTACTACGCGGATTTGGCCAAGGTGGCCACGGACCCGAAGGAGAAAGAATATTGCGAAAACATGATCGATCTCCTGATCCCTATCGTTAAGGCTTATTCGACAGACATAGCCTTCCGCCTCACCGAATGGGCCATCCAGGTCCACGGGGGGTATGGATACTGTGGCGAATACCCCGTGGAACAGCTCTGCCGGGACGTGAAGATCACTTCCATTTACGAAGGGACCAACGGCATCCAGGCCATGGACTTAGTAGGCCGCAAATTATCCCTGAAAAAGGGAGCCTTAATCATGGGCTGGATGAAAGAAGTCAACGAGTTCGTAGAGAAGCATAAAGCCCATCCAGTTTTTGGGCCGGCGATCGCCCAGCTGGAACAGGCGAAGAATACGCTGGTCAATGTTTCCATGCACTTCGCCAAGGTCGCGGCCGGAGGAGACCCGCTCTACGCGATGCTCCATGCTTGCCCGTACCTGGAACTTTTTGGAGAAGTGGAGCTGGCCTACCTTCTCCTCGACCAGGCGATCATTGCGCAGAATAAACTCCAAGACATCTATCAGAAGGCCGGGGCAACCACGGACGAGGCCAAGGGCAAAGTCAGGGAAGAGCAAGCCGAGGCTGCCTTCTACAGCGGCAAGGTCTATACCGCCGAATTTTTCGTCAACAATATTCTTCCGAAGGTTCAATCTACCGCCACGACTATTCTCAGCGGCAACCGCAGCGCCCTGGCGATTCCAGAGGCGGCGTTTTAACCTTTAACAAGTTTCCTTAATTGGAAGAGGTGGTCTCGTAAAGGAGCCACCTCTTTTTTTATTTTTAATGTTGACCTAAAGTGAGCGATTTTTTTACGCCCCAGAGATCTCAGAGAATAATTTTCCTCTGGGCCCTCTGTGGTGAATCGCCTTTTTTAGGGTTGAGGAATAAGCCGCAGATGGTCTTTTTACGGGCTGCCATTTTGGACTTGCATCAGGGGGCAAAATATCCCTTAATGAAAAGGAAAGAAATCATCACAGGAGTTATTCCATGAAGCTCATAATCTTTTTGTTGCTGACGACTTTATTCTGGGGGATGGCGGCGATCTTCGATAAGTTGGCTCTGGGAAAAACCAGTCCCTTCACCGGCATGATGGTTCGGCAATTCATCCTGACCGGAATCTTGCTTGCCGTCGGCGTTGGCAGCGGCCGGTTGGGGAATTTGGGAACTCTGGACGGGCGTTCCATCGTTCTCTTCGGATTGAGTGGAATCTGCGGCGGTGCGGCGGGGCTTTGGACCTACTACCATGCTCTACGGTTGGGTGGAGCGTCGCTGGTCGTGCCGATTACGGCCACCTATCCATTAATCGCTGTCTTGTTGAGTTGGCTGATTTTACAGGAGAGTCTAACCGTTTCCCGCATCATCGGGACAGCCTTGATCGTTCTGGGGGTGTGGTTGGTCAAATAAAACAGGCGATAGGTAATAGGCTATAGGCGATACACTAACGACTAAAGATTTAGGGCTACCGATTAATTTTTTCTTGTTCTCTTCTCCGCTGCTTTTTCTTTCTTCATGGAGGGCTTTTCCTCTTGCTCCTCGGGAGTCTCCCTTCCTTCGCGATGGGCGGAGGTCAATTTTTTGGTGTAACGGCACTTCGGGTAACTACTGCAAGCGATAAATTGGCCAAAACGCCCTTGGCGATAGACCAGCGGAGAGCCACACTGCTCACAATTCTCGCCGGTAAGGGCGGATGGGGCGGCCTCAGCCCCCTTTCCAGATGGAGCGATCTTCTTCGTGTTCTTACACGTAGGGTAATTGGAACAGGCCAAAAATTTTCCGAAGCGCCCGGTTTTGATGACCATGGAAGCTCCGCATTTCTCGCAGACCTCTGAGCTTATCTCGTCTTGAGCCACTTCGAGCTTCCCCTCTCCGTTGATCAGCATCTTTTTCGTGTTCTTACACTTGGGGTAATTGGAGCAGGCCAGGAATTTTCCGAAGCGTCCTGCCTTGGTGACCATGGAAGCGCCGCACTTCTCGCAAGTCTCTTGAACGGGTTCTTCCTGGACAATCTCGATCCCTCCGGCTCCATTACGCTGGAACTCTTTGGTATTTTTGCATTCGGGGTAATTGGAACAGGCCAAAAATTGGCCATGCCGACCGAGTTTGATGACCATGGGTGCGCCGCATTTTTCGCAACGCAGCTCCGTGGGGACCCCTTTCCCTTTTATATCCTGCATTTCCACCTTGGCTTTTTCCAGGTCCTTTTGAAAGGGTTCATAAAAATCCTCCAGAGCCTGCACCCAGGGCAACTGTCCTTCTTCCACTTTGTCCAGCTCGTCCTCCATTTGCGCTGTGAATTGCACGTCGAGGATAACCGGGAAATTCTCAACCAATAAATCCGAAACCAGGCATCCCAGTTCCGTGGGGTAGAGCCGGCCTTTCTCCTTGGCGACATATTCCCTTTCCTGAATATTGTCAAGGATTGTGGCATAGGTTGACGGGCGACCGATCCCTTTTTCCTCGAGCTCCTTGATTAAGGTGGCTTCCGTATATCGCGGTGGCGGTTGGGTGAAGTGCTGCTCCGGGATTATGTTGAGGGGTTTTAATCCCTCGCCAACGGAGAGGTCCGGAAGCTTTCCTTCTTCCTGGTTTTCCTTTTCCGATTCCGAGTTTTCATCGGCGGTTTCGATGTACAGGGTCATAAAGCCCGGGAAGAGCAGGATGGATCCACTGGCGCGGAATAGGTATTTCCCCGCCTGGATATCTACCGAGGTCTGATCGTATACCGCCGGGTTCATCTGGCAGGCTACAAAGCGGTTCCAGATGAGATCATAAAGGGCGAACTGATCTTTATTAAGGAAGGGTCTCAGGGTTTCCGGATTACGAGTCACGGAAGTAGGGCGGATCGCCTCGTGGGCTTCCTGGGCCGTCTTGCGGCTCTTGTAAAAATTAGGTTTCTCGGGTAAATAATCGGGTCCGAATTTTTCGACAATGAACTGGCGCACGTCTTGCACTGCCTCTGGAGAAATGCGTACCGAGTCCGTGCGCATGTACGTAATCAAACCTACCGGGCCTTCTTGCCCAACCTCGACTCCTTCATACAGCCTTTGAGCCAAAGACATGGTCTTCTTGGCGGTAAAGCGCAGCTTACGCCAAGCCTCTTGCTGGAGTTGGCTGGTGATATAGGGTGGAGGGGGGTTTTTCCGGCGTTCTTTCCTTTCGATTTCTTTTACGGAAAAAGAGCAGAGCGACAGGTCTTGGAGGATGGCCTGCGCCTCCTCTTCCTTTTTAATCTCAGCCTTTTTGGAATCGATTCGCGCCAAGGTAGCCTTAAAAGAAGGGGGAGAATTCCCTTCGAGAAGGGCCTGGATTGTCCAGTACTCCTGGGGTACGAAAGACTGTATTTCCTTCTCCCTTTCGCAAAGGAGGCGGACAGCAACGGATTGGACCCGTCCCGCGCTCAAGCCTCGCCGGACTTTGTCCCAGAGAAGAGGACTGATCAGGTATCCTACCAAGCGATCAAGAATGCGGCGGGCTTGTTGAGCTTCGTATTTATCTTTATCCAAACGTTCGGGTTTAAGGATCGCTTCCCGCACGCTGCGGGCGGTAATCTCGTTAAACAGAACCCGGTGAATCTTTTTCGGCGGCCGCTTTAATTCTTCAGCGATATGCCAGGCAATGGCTTCTCCTTCCCGGTCGGGATCCGTCGCCAGATAAATGGAATCCACCTTTTCCGCTGCCTTTTTAATCTCTTTCAGAACCTTGATCTTTCCTTTAATGACCTGGTACTGGGGCATAAAACCGTTTTCGATATCAACTCCTAAACGGCTTTCCGGAAGATCTTTAACATGCCCCACCGATGCTTTGATGACATAATCATCTTTAAGGTAATTAGCAATCGTCCGGGCCTTGGCCGGTGATTCGACGATGATCAACGACTTGGACATTCCATCTCCTCTAATTTTTTCACCACAGAGATCGCCGAGAACGCAGAGTTATAAATAAAAAGTTCAATTTTTCTTTCCATGTATCTTTGGCCATCTCCATGATTTGCTATAAAAATGAATTTTCGTTACCCAGTGCCTATATAATAAAAAAACTTGAAACTCGTAACCCGAAACCCGAAACTTTTTTTCTGTTCTTGGGGGCCATCCTATGCTTTGGCGAAGCGCATCCCGGGGAACTGCTTGACGTGCCCGGCAAGTTCGAGGGCCAGGAGGATCGCTGAAATTTTGGCGCTGGAGAGGGCCGTACGAGCGATGATCTGGTCGATATGCAAAGCCCCCTGTTCCAGAGTCAAGTAGACTCTGGACTCTTCTTCCGAGAGTTTCGGCTGCGGGGGCGTTGCGGGAATCGCGGGTCGGGGTATATGATGGATTTCTTCCAAAATGTCTTCGGCCCGAGTGACCAACTTGGCCCCTTCTTTGATTAACCGGTTGGCACCCTCACTCCGGGCGGAATCCACATTTCCGGGAATCGCATAAACATCCCGCCCCTGATCCAGGGCGAACCGGGCCGTGATCAAAGAGCCGCTGCGCAGTGTAGCTTCTACTACGGCCACTCCCAGAGACAGCCCGCTGATGACCCGGTTACGAATAGGAAAATGGTCGCTATCGGGTGGTGTTCCCAGCGGAAACTCGGAGATAACGGCTCCCTGAGCAGCTACCCTTGCAAACAACGCACGGTTTTCAGGCGGATAAATTATGTCCACTCCGCAGCCTAACACCCCAATGGTCCTTCCGCCAGCTGCGAGAGCGCCCTGGTGCGCACAAGAATCGACCCCCCTGGCCAAGCCACTGACCACGGTTACCCCCTTTCTACTCAAGCCCATGGAAATTCGCTCGGCGGCTAATTGGCCATAAGTTGTGGGGTAACGGGAGCCTACGACCGCCACCGCTATTGGGTCTTGCGGAATCAGAGATCCCAGAACGTAAAGCAGGGGTGGAGGATCATATATTTGTTTCAGATTCACCGGATATTCTTCATCCTCCCAAGTTACCAGTTTTGCGCCATTCTTTTCCGAGAGGCGAAGCTCCTTTTCCACCGTGTGCTTCCAATCGAATCTTTTGAGCGAGGCGACAACCTTCGCGCCCATCCCTTCTACCCGCCTCAGATCTTTCGGAGAAGCTCTAAAGACTCCTTCAGGGCTGCCAAAAGCTTGAGTTAAGCGTTTGAAAAGAACGCTGCCCACACCCGGAGCCATCGTTAAACCTACCCAATGATAAAGGTCTTTCAACGATCCTCTCCTGTCTCCTGAACCCAACAAAAAAGGGATCGTGGACTCTGCGGACCCACAATCCCTAAGTCTTCTTACCTTGAACCACCCGGCCCTCCGGGTTGGCCCTATAAATACGAGGGTTCACTCTGAGCCAGATACAGCTTGATCGCCAATGTGAATAGCTTGGGACGAGAGGGTGATGAGGGCAGTGGAAGTTTCCTCCTGTACAGAAACCACTACCGCTTCCCCTACCTTGTTCAGGGGTAACTGGGTTTTATCCTCTTTCAGGCTTTGTTCAGGATCGTTGCCCATTTGATAAATTTTGAAAAGAGCCCCCACTATAACTCCGTCTTGACTTCCCCGGTCGATGAAGACAAATTCATTGGTCGTGATGTTCTCTACACCCTCTTGAGAGGAGATCACGCTCCCTGCGATTTTTTTAAAAGTGTGGATGGGTACAGCCTCGGGGAGGACCGGCGTAGGAGCAAGGATATAATCTCCACGGAAGATCGGTTGATTGGACTCATGAATCTTGGCGGTCACGATATGATCTTGAC
>JAOUFX010000143.1 GCA_029857975.1 Deltaproteobacteria bacterium
TCCCATGGGGATAATCATGGCCATGACGTTGCGCATGGCCGCCGGAATGCCAATAGCTACAGGTTTGCCGCCACGATCCAGCGTCTGACCCGCTTCTTTCTCTTTGGTCAGGCGGGTATCGATCCATCCATAGGCCACCGCATTGGCCTGAACGTTCAAGGGCCCCCACTCTTTAGCCAGAGCCCGGGCTAGGCCTACAATTCCTGCTTTGGCGGACGCATAATTGGCCTGGCCGGCATTTCCCCGGGTTCCGGCCACGGAGGAAACGTTGATAATCTTGCGATTCACTACCTTACCCGCGGCTTTTTCCTGTTTGGCCGCATCCCGGAAGTAGGGGGAAGCTGCCCGGATCAAACGAAAGGGACCGGTCAGGTGCACCGCGAGCATAGCTTCCCACTGCTCATCGGCCATCTTGTGCAGGACGGCATCCCAAGTGTATCCCGCGTTGTTGACCAGGATGTGTAAACCCCCCCAAGTTTGAACGGCTTTGCTCACAACGTTTTCCGCGAAGGAAGGGCTCGTAACGTCTCCGGGGAACGCAATACCTTCCCCACCAATCGCCTTGATCTCGTCAGCAACCTCTTGGGCGGGTTGGACATCCATATCGCTCACTACAACCTTGGCTCCCTCCCGGGCAAAGAGCAGAGCTACAGATCGCCCGATCCCCCGGCCCGAACCCGTAATAACAGCTACCTTATCTTTGAGCATCTTTTCCATCATCATTCTCCTGTACCCTTCAAGGCATAAAAATACATTCACCACAGAGAGCGCTGAGATCGCCGAGACGGATTAAAATTTAAAAACCAAAGAATTCAGGTTCCTGAACCAAATCGACTATAACTGGAAATTTGAATTGAATCTCCCTGTGGTTCTCTGCGTCCTCAGCGGTCTCTGTGGTGAATCTTTCGTTACCGGCCGATGATGGCCACGCTGCAAACATTGGTTGACGGGATACCGCCCAGGTTGTGAGTCAACCCCAGGCGGGGATTTTTGACTCTTCTTTCCTCCGGCCATCTTTCTAAAAGTTGATTGTACATCTCATAAAGCATCCGCAGCCCTGAAGCCCCTATGGGATGACCGAAGCATTTGAGACCTCCGTCAGGCTGGCAGGGAATCTTTCCCTTGAGGTCGAAAAACCCATCCTTGATATCATCGATGGCCCTACCCCGCGGGGAAATCTGCAGATCCTCGTAAACCGTTAGCTCGGTGATGGAAAAACAATCATGGACCTCCATCATGCTGATTTCATCCCGGGGGGTCTTGATTCCCGCCTCCTGGAAGGCCATCTTTCCCGCCCGGTAAGTGGTTTCCAGGTGGGCGCCATCCCAGGTGCTGAACAATGCTTCTTCGCCAGAAGAAACGCAGATAGCCAACGCTTTAACCAGAACCGGGTCTTGTTTCTTCAGGGATCTGGCGATTTCCGGGGTGGTGACGATAACCGCCGCCGCTCCATCACTGACTCCGCAGCAATCGAAAAGGCCGAGGGGGTAGGCGATCATGGGAGCGTTGATGATTTGTTCCTCGGCCACGGGCCGGCGCAGATGGGCCTTGGGATTCATGGCTCCATTGGCGTGGCTTTTCGCCGATATATGCGCCAAAGCTTTCTTTCCCGCTGCGGGGTCAATTCCATACTTGGCAAAGTAACTTGTGGCCAGTTGGGCGAAAAGGCCGGGGGCTGTAGCATTTGGACCGATCAAGGCCTGCATCTGCCCGAAGGCCGCAGTAGCTGGTAAACCTCCGTATCCTGTGTCTTTTAATTTTTCCACTCCCAAAGCCAGGCAGATATCATAGACCCCCGCAGCAACAGCATAACAGGCCCCCCGGAAGGCCTCTGTGCCCGTAGCGCAGTAATTCTCCGTCCTCGTTACCGGGACAAAGGGTAGTTTCAGAGTCGTAGCCAGGGGTACACCACTCTTGCCTACGTTGACCTCGTCGATGTGGGTACCAAACCAAGCGGCCTGGATTTCTTTCTTTTCAATTCCCGCATCGGTTAGAGCCTCCTGAAAGGCCTCTATGATTAAATCTTCAGCCGCCGATTCCCAGCGTTCTCCAAATTTGGTACAACCCATACCCAATATGGCCACTTTATCTTTTATCCCGGTTGCCATTTAGGCCACCTCCTTTCGCGGTACTGCCTTCCAGAAATATCCTTGAATATCCCTCTTTTCATCATAGTATTTCTTGCGAAAACTGAAAGAAACAGGTGCGCCGACTTTCAGGTCTTCGAGGGTGCAATCCGTGAAATTGCACATAAACCTTCCTCCTCCGTCAAATTCCACGTAGCCGTACAACTCTGGAGGATCGTAGGACGCGGCCAGCATATCTCCCGTATAACTGAGAATTCGCCCTTTTTTGTCGGCGAAGGGATAATCTTCCATTTCATCAACAGCCCCGCAGGCTGGATTGGCACAAACCCTTTGGGGCGGGTATTGCGGTGCACCGCATTTTTTGCAGCGTGAACCCACCAGGCCCAGAACAGCTTTCCGCTTCCTCCAGATTAGACTCCAGCGGGTTAAAAAATCAGCCTCCCCCCGTAAACCGATGTCCACCGGCAACATTCCCCGGAAGACAGCGTATTTGGGGTAACTGGGCAGGTCAGCCCGGTTGGCAAGGTACCCCTGCACTCCCATTCTTTTTTTCTTTTTAGAGATCTGGTCAGTGACTTCGAAATAAAGCGCGTCGCATCCGCTGCCAAAACTCACCACCAGGAGTTTGTCTCCCGGCTTGGCCTCTTCGAGCGCTCTGGCTAACATTAAAGGAGAATGGGCCGTCCCGGTTTCCCCGATGGAGCCATGCATGGGATCCTGAATTTTTTCCGGGTCTAATTTCAACCTCTTCACCAAATTCTTCCGCTCGGAATCATAAGAGCATTGAAAAATAACCCTGGAAAAATCACTCAACTTTAGGTTGCATTGCTTCAGGAGGCCGTTGATGGCTTTGGGAATGAATTCATCGAACCCCGAGTCGCGAATCCAGCGGTCCTCCCATTGGCGGTCAAAGATCGTTTTTGACCCCCGGTAATGGTCTACAAAATCACAGGTCAGGGAGTAGGAACCTTTAAATTCGGCGATGACTTCCTGATTCCCGACCAGAAAAGCTGCTCCTCCATCCCCAAAAATCATTTCCTGCGGGCTGCCCATCTTCCCCAGCCGGCAATCGGCTGCGCCAACCAATATTTGATTGGCGTTCTTTGATCCTACCCCCTCCAAGGCGGAGAGCAAGGCTGATGTTCCTGATTTCAGGGCGCCGGAAAAATCAGCCGAACGCACATCATCGCGCAGGTTCAATGCTCCGGCGATAATCCCGGCATTTTGCCTTTCCAGGTAGGGCATGGTGGTAGAGGCAAAAAACAGGCCGTCGATCATCGTCCGGTCGAATCCATCCAAGCAATCGATGCCTGCCGCTGTGGCCATCGTTAGGCTATCTTCATCTGAATTGGCTACCGCCTTTTCCCCTTGAGCCAGCATAATGGTGGTCGGGTTAATCCAGCCCATGGCTTGAAAAATGGTCATCCGTTTCAGCCTATATCGGGGAACATAGGCTCCAAAAGACACAATTCCTGGCATATTCACCTCCCCTGAGAGTTGATGATCTCTTAAAAAGTCAGAGAAACTCGATCTGCTGGAACCCTGGATGTTTTTCCTGCAAGATCTTTCGGATAGCCGTTTGGCTTTCTTCCGAGACGATCCTTTCAACTTCGGAAATCGACTGGCCTGACTCGCTCCATGCCTTCTTCCAAGAAAGCACATATCCCGGAACTTTGATGAAGGCGCAGCCCCCCGTTCCGCAACAAGAGGACTCAACGCCAGCCATTCCTAAAAGATAAAGTACCTCTTTCCCCTGAAAGGATATTGTCCCCTCTTCTACAAACAGATAACTTCCACCAAAAAATTCTATTTTTTTATTCAATTCCGGATGGGTAAATTCATCCACGGAAGAAAATCCTCGAAAAAGGTTTTAGGGCATTTTGCTGTAAGATAGAAAAGGCTACTAAAATCTTCGGTTTAAAAATATTTTTATGGCTATGAAGAAAGCTCCGTTCGGCGGTAAATAAGCACCTCATAACAATTTACGTCAACCTCATATGCCACATTACCCAGTTGCATGTTGTAAAATTGGCCGCTCCCCCAGTTTTCTCCATCTTCGTTAAAGGCTTTGACCGCTAAGAGATGATCCAAAATCACCCGGATTTCTTTAAAAGTCAGGTCGTAATCAGTAATGATGTTGAAAAACAAATTCTGGTGATGAAAAGGATAAACTTCCATAAATTACTTTCCTTTTTCCGTGTCAAATTCGGAGTTATCCTAACAAAAATTGATTTCTTCGACAAGGTTTTTTTCAAAAACGAGTCTTTTTTATTCAATTTTCCTTATCCCCAAGAAAACAAATGATAGAATTTCCAGGAAAACTATTTTTCTGTGACCATTTGCCTGTGTATTCACCGCCCAATCAAACCCATTAACCCCCTATTCTTCTTTTTATAAAAGGATGGACTTGGGTGGACTAAAACCTCAAATTGTCAAGCCTGACCCTCAAACTCTTTAAATTATCGCCGGGGATCAAACCCTTATCCTTTACTGCTCCACCGCAATGTGAAGAGTTGTTAGAGTTTTTTTTCAAGGATCTTTAAGAGATTGCCATGCTCCCTTCGGTATCTCGCATGACAAAGAGGAATTACGACACCGTCTCCAAGGGAGGAGAGAATTTGGGTTTGTTGCATCTACTTTGAGTAAATTTCGGGATTGAGGATGTTGGGAGGAGTCTCTCCCCGAAGAATGGCTATAATATTATTCACCGCCACCAAAGCCATCTTTTCTCTCGTCTCGAAGGTGGCGCTGCCAATATGGGGGAGAAGCAAAACATTATCCATCTGGATGAGTTCAGGTGTTACCCGGGGTTCTTCTTCAAACACATCAAGGCCTGCTCCGGCAATCATTCCAGCTTTTAAGGCTTCCACCAGATCTTTTTCATTCACTACCGGCCCACGGGAAGCATTGATCAGGAAGGCGGTGCTCTTCATCAGGCGCAATTCCTCCCGACCAATGAGATGGATGGTATCGGGAGTCAAAGCGACATGTATGGTTACAAAATCCGCGCTCTGCAATAGCTCCTTCAGGGACACATACTTCGCCCGGTATCGTTCCTCTACGGATCGGTCAATGGGGCGAACATCCGTGTACAGAATCTCCATATTGAAACCCAGAGCCCGCTGGGCCATAGACGTTCCGATCCTTCCCAGCCCGATGATTCCCAAGGTCTTTCCATGGACATCGCTGCCTAAAAAGAGGCCCGGTTTCCATCCTACCCACTTCCCGGCGCGTACGAAACGATCCGCTTCCGCCACCTTCCGGGCGACCCCCAGGATCAAGGCAAAGGCTAAGTCCGCGGTGGTGTCCGTGAGCACTTCCGGTGTGTTGGTAACCGCGATTTTCAGGCGCGTCGCCGCGACCAAATCTATATTATTAAAACCAACGGCGTAATTGGCCACGATTTTTAAATCTTTCCCTGTTCCCAAGACTTTGGCCGAAAGCGGATCGCCTGCCATGGAGAGCAAAGCAATCTTCTGAGGAAGCTGAGCGATTATTTCTTCTACGGTCATCTCCCGATCTTCCCCATTGATGGTCACCTCGGCCTTTTCTTGCAGAAGCTTCAAGGGTCTTGCAGGAATTTCCCTGGTCACTAACACTTTCGGTCTCATCTTTTCTTCTTATCTCCCTTTCCTTATTGCAGCGTCCCCACTCGACAACGATCCTGGCGCTCTTTTCAGGATTCTTTCTTTAATTCGATTCCATAACTTTTGATCTTTCTGTGTAGGTTGCTCCGTTCAATTCCGATGACTTCCGCCGTTTTGGAAATATTTTCTTCGTTCTCCATAAGTTTTTTCCTGATGAATTTTTTTTCAAACTCCCTCCGGGCATCCTTCAGCAAAGGATACTCCAAGAAAGAAAACTCCGGCTGGGCCTTGCGCTGCTCCCGGACCGGGTCGGGCACGTCTTTGGCTTCGATCATAGCACCCCGGGTCATGATCACCATGCGCTCAACAATATTCTTCAGCTCCCGCACGTTTCCCGGCCAGGTGTAGAACATAAGCAATTCCATGGCTGCCGGTGAGATTTTTTTCATTTCTTTATGGTTCTCCATACAGAATTCAAAGCTGAAATAGTCGACCAGCGTGGATATATCCGACTTCCGCTCCCTTAGGGGTGGTACGGCTATAGGAATGACATTCAATCGATAATATAAGTCCTCACGGAAACGTCCTTTTTGAATCTCTTCCTTCAGATCCCGGTTCGTGGCAGCAATCACCCGTACATCCACGAAGATCATTTCCGCCCCACCTACCCGCTCAAATTTTTGCTCCTGAAGAATGCGCAAAATTTTGGCCTGGGTCTTCAGGCTCATATCCGCAATTTCGTCCAAGAAGATGGTTCCCTCGTTGGCCATATCAAACTTCCCTCGCCGCTTGGTCAGAGCGCCGGTGAACGAACCCTTCTCGTGGCCAAAGAGTTCACTCTCTATCAGCTCCTCGGGGATAGCCGCACAATTTACCTCAACGAAGGACTTTTCCGCCCGCAGGCTCAGGCGATGAATTCCCCGGGCGACCAACTCTTTCCCGGTTCCGTTTTCTCCGGTGATCAATACCCACCCGTTGGTGGGGGCGACAATCTTGATCTGTTCTTTCAATTGTTGGATCTCCGAAGAATTCCCGACGATCTCATATTTCTTCTGAATCTCTTGCCGCAAGGCCCGGTTTTCTTGCTCCAACTTAGAGACAACTAAGGCATTGTTAACTGTCAGAAGGACTTTTTCTAAAGAGAGGGGTTTTTCGATAAAATCAAAAGCCCCCAGCTTGGTGGCTTTTACGGCTAATTCAATATTGGCATGGCCCGAAATCATGATGATCGGGAGGTTAGGAATTTGGCCTTTCATGCGTTCCAGGGTTTCTATCCCATCCATCCCGGGCATCCAAATGTCCAAGAGGACCAAATCGGGTGGATCCGTCTCGACCTGCTTG
>JAOUFX010000145.1 GCA_029857975.1 Deltaproteobacteria bacterium
GCAAAAAATATTAAACGCTTAACGCTCTGCGCTCTGCTCTATGCGCAGTTAAAGGATTATGAAACACGCGAACTTTGTCCACCTTCACCTGCATACCCAATTCAGTCTTCTGGATGGGGCCATTCGCCTGGAAGATCTTTTTAATCAGGCCAAGAACTATCGCCTGCCTGCTCTGGCCATTACCGACCATGGCTCCATGTTCGGGGCCATCGAATTCTACCAGCAGGCCCTGCGCCAAGGAATCAAACCCATCATCGGCTGCGAGGTCTACGTAGCTCCCGGAAGCCGTTTTGAAAAAGCTACCAAGGGAATTTCCGAGGCCTCGTTTCACCTGATCCTCTTGGCCAAGAATCTTGTCGGATATCGCAACCTCTTGAAACTCGTCTCCGCGGGTTATTTCGAAGGGTTTTATTACCGCCCGCGGGTGGATAAGGAATTATTGCGGCAGCACAATGAAGGGCTGATCGCGTTGAGCGCCTGCCTTCGGGGGGAAATCCCCTTCTATTTGGCCGGCGGCGATAAAAACAAGGCTCGGCTGGCGGCTGAAGAAATAAAGTCCATTTTTCCGGACCGGCGTTTTTACTTGGAGCTACAGGAGAATAAAATTCCCGAGCAGAAAAAAGTCAATGCCGGCCTGATGGAAATCGCCCGCGAGCTTTCTCTTCCCTTAGTGGCCACGAACGACTGTCACTACCTGAAAAAAGAGGACGCTAAGGCCCACGAGATTCTCCTCTGCATCCAGACGGGGAAAACCTTGCGGGATGTGGATCGCATGAAATTTTCCACCGAAGAATTTTTCTTCCGCTCGGCGGAGGAGATGGAGGCATTATTCTCCTACTGCCCGGAGGCGCTGCAGAATACCGTGGAGATCGCCGAGCGCTGTAACCTCGAGCTAAAGTTGAATGAACTGCAATTCCCGCAATTCCGGGTTCCCGATGGCGAAACCCTGGACACTTTTCTGGAAAATTCAGCCCGCCAAGGGCTGGAAGAACGCCTGACCGAGCTCCCGGAGCGATCGAAGTCGGAAGAAATTTACTACCAGCGTTTGCAGCAAGAGTTGCGCATGATCCAGAAGATGGGTTTTGCCGGATATTTCCTCATCGTTTCTGACTTCATCCGTTATGCCAAAGAACAGGGCATTCCCGTGGGACCGGGGAGGGGATCGGGGGCAGGGTCCTTAGTGGCCTATGGCATGGGGATCACCGAGATCGACCCCATAGCCAACGGCTTACTCTTCGAACGGTTTCTGAACCCGGAGCGGATTAGCCCGCCGGACATCGACATTGATTTTTGTATTCAGGGACGGGAAGAAGTGATTCAGTACGTTAGGAATAAATATGGTGCCGATCACGTAGCCCAGATCATTACCTTTGGCAAAATGCAGGCCAGGGCAGTAATCCGGGACGTGGGGCGGGCATTGGACATGCCCTATGGCGAAGTGGACCGCATTGCCAAGATGATTCCCAACACCTTGAACATCACCTTGGAGGAAGCGCTCCAGCAAGAACCGCGATTAAAAGAACTGGCCAAAAGCAACCCCGAGGTGCAGAAACTCCTGACCCTGGCCCAGTCTTTAGAAGGACTACCGCGCCATGCCTCGACCCACGCCGCCGGCGTAGTGATTGCCAGTACCCCTCTGGTGGAGGTGGTCCCTCTTTACCGGGGCCAGAAGAACGAAGTCGTTACCCAGTACCCGATGAAAGATGTGGAAAAGATCGGGCTGATCAAGTTTGACTTTTTAGGCCTGAAAACCCTGACCATGATTGCAGACGTAATCAAGCGGGTTCATCTTTCCCGGGAAGAAAAACTGGACATGCGAAAAATCCCATTGGATAATCGCCAGACCTATGAATTGCTTTGTTCGGGCGACACTTCCGGGGTTTTCCAGCTGGAAAGTTCGGGGATGAGAGACTTGGTGGTTCGATTGCTTCCCGAGCGTTTTGAAGATATCGTTGCTCTCCTGGCCCTTTACCGTCCGGGGCCTTTGAAGAGCGGGATGGTGGAAGATTTTATCAAGCGCAAACAGGGGAAGGTTCCCATCGTTTACGAGGTTCCGGAGCTGAAAGGAATGCTCGAGGAAACATATGGGGTGATCGTTTACCAGGAACAGGTGATGCAAATCGCTACTTTACTGGCGAACTTCAGTTTGGCGGACGCCGACATCCTGCGGCGGGCGATGGGCAAAAAGAAGGCCGACGAGATGGCCATGCAGAAGAAGAAATTCATGGAAGGAGCCCAACGCAATAAAATTGCCGGAAAGAAAGCCGAAAAACTTTTTGACCTGATGGCCAAATTCGCCGAATACGGATTCAACAAGTCGCACAGCGCAGCTTACGCCTTGATTGCCTACCAGACGGCCTACCTAAAGGCTCATTATCCGGTGGAATTCATGGCGGCGTTGCTGAGCAGCGAAATGGGGAACCCGGATAAAATATTGCGTTACCTCAGCGAATGCCGCGATAAGCGGATTGAAGTTCTTCCCCCGGATGTCAACGAGAGTCAACAGGATTTTACGGTTGTAGGGGGAAAGATTCGTTTCGGTTTGGCCGCAGTAAAGAACGTGGGGCTGGCCGCCATCCAATCCATTCTGTTGGCCCGGGAAGAGAAGGAGAATTTTGGGTCGCTTCCCGATTTTTGCCTCAAGGTGGATTTGCGCAAAGTAAACAAGCGGGTCATCGAGAGCCTGATTAAGTGCGGGGCCTTTGACAGCATCGGACCTTCTCGGGCCCAACTCCTGGCCGGGCTGGAGGAATCCATGGAGTGGTCCCAGGGATTGGAACGCGAGCGGAACAATCCTCAAATCATTCTCTTTGGAGGTATTCAGTCGGGTAGAGGAAAAGCCGAACCCCGTTTACCCGGTGTGCCGGAGTGGCCCGAGAGCCAGCGGCTGGCGTTTGAAAAAGAAACCCTGGGTTTCTACCTTACCGGACACCCCTTAACCCGATACGCCGAAGCCCTGGAGCGTTTAACCACTACCAACACTCAACAAATTCGGGAAAGCGCTGACGGGCAGGAGATCGTAATCGGGGGTGTGGTTAATACTTTAAAGGAGATCACGACTAAAAAAGGCGACCGCATGGCCTTCGTAACCCTGGAGGATTTGAACGGGGTGGTGGAAGTGATTATTTTTGCGGAATTATACAAAAATTCCTCGTTGTTGTTGAAGAAAGAAGAGCCCGTTTTCATCAAAGGGAGAGTCGATGCCGGGGAAGAGAATGTAAAAATCATCGCCAATGAAATCCTGCCTTTTGAACAAGCAGTAAGTAAGTTGACGACCACGGTTCATTTGCGCGTTCGCTCAGAGGGTTTGAGCCGGGAAGACCTTGTAGCCATTAAAGATATCTTTGAGGATTGTCGCGGCAATTGTCCAGCTTATTTACATTTGCTTCTCCCGGAAAGGCGGGAAGCGGTGATCGGTCTGGGGGATGAGTGGAAACTGACTTCGTCGGATCAACTGATCCAACGGATGCGCGATTTGCTGGGTTATGAAGCGGTAAGTTTTCAAGCCTAAAAAAGCAGGGGTCAAGGGGTCAAGGCTTCAAGAAGCCCAGCGAAATGAAGGTTGGGCGAGGATTCCACTCGGTCTGGAACCTTAGAATCCTGTGCTCCTTGATTATGGATTTTTTATGGCCAGTTATTATTTAGATTTTGAGAAACCAATCGCCGAGATCGATAAAAAAATTGAAGAACTGCGTGCTTTCTCCTCTTATCCCGGCGGAAAGGTCACCGAAGAAATTGCCCACTTGGAAAAACGCCTTCAAAAGGTATTGGGTAAAATTTATGCCGACCTGACCCGATGGCAAAAAACGCAACTTTCCCGGCATTTCAATCGGCCCACTTGCTTGGATTACGTTGAACTTCTCTTTACGGATTTTGTGGAACTCCACGGGGACCGCAAGTTTCGCGACGATCCCGCCATAGTCGGAGGACTGGCCCGCTTCCAGGAAGAATCAGTCATGGTCATTGGTCACCAGAAAGGACGAACGGTTAAAGAGAAAGTGGCCCGGAATTTTGGAATGCCCCACCCCGAGGGTTACCGGAAAGCCTGGCGGTTGATGAAAATGGCTGAGCAATTCGAGAAACCCTTAATTACCATGATCGATACTCCGGGGGCCTATCCCGGACAGGGAGCCGAAGAGAGAGGGCAATCGGAGGCCATCGCGGAGAACTTACAGGTCATGGCTACCCTCAAGGTACCCATCCTATCCGTAGTTATCGGGGAAGGAGGCAGTGGGGGAGCCTTGGCCCTGGGAGTGGGAGATCGTATCCTCATGCTGGAAAACGCCACCTATTCGGTCATCTCACCAGAAGGTTGTGCCGCTATCCTATGGAAGAGTGAAACGGAAAAAGAGAGAGCTGCGGAGGCTTTGAAAGGGACTGCTGCCGACCTCCAAGAACTGGGGGTAATCGACGAAATTGTCCCTGAACCTTTAGGGGGTGCCCACCGGGATGTTAAAGGGGGGGCAAAAATTCTTTCGGCAATCCTGATGCGCCATTTAAAGGCCCTGCAGGAAATCCCCATCGGGGAGCTTGTAGAGAAAAGATACGAGAAATACCGCCGCATGGGGCAGATCTCTAACGGATAATAAATTTATTGTATAGAAAATTCCTTTTTTGGCCGGATGTACACAGATTATCAGGATAAACTAAAAAGAAAATAATTATCCGCGGTTATCTGCGTAAATCTGCGTCCTATTAAATTGAAGCATGGATTTAAGGTCTGGCGGCAAAATCCGGGGATATCAAGAGCGAAATTACCGTAACCTTCTCCTGGACCAAGGATTCATTTCATTTCAGGTCATCGTAAAGGAAACGGACCTTTATATCCGAGCCCCCCAAAACCTCCAGCAATCAGCCTTCCAGTCTATCATTCGCTACCGCTACCAGCTCGAAGAATATATATCCCGACATCCGAACTTTTTCCGATCCTTGGTTCCCCTGGCGGTTGATGAGTTTGCTCCACCCATCGTCAGGGAAATGATCCGGGCGGCGCAAATGGCTGGAGTAGGCCCAATGGCGGCTGTGGCCGGAGCCATGGCTGAGTTTGTTGGCCGAGACCTTCTGCAGGAATCACCGGAAGTGATTGTGGAGAACGGCGGGGATATTTTTCTTCTTTCTGCCCAAGAAATAAGAGTGGGCATTTTTGCGCACACTTCTCCCTTAAGTTTTCGGGTGGGCCTCCGTATTCCCGCAGTAAGCCACGGGTGGGGAGTATGCACCTCTTCGGGTACCGTGGGCCCTTCCCTTAGCTTGGGTCGGGCGGATGCGGTCTGCGTCCTTTCGCCTTCGGCGGCACTGGCCGATGCAGCAGCTACGGCCGTGGGAAACCTTGTCGGCTCCCCGGCAGACCTGCCCCGCGGATTGGAAAAAGCAAAGACCATTCCCGGCCTAACCGGAGGGATGATCATCATTGGCGATAAACTGGGTGCCTGGGGGGATATTGAATTGATTGAAATATAAACGCGGAATGCGGAGGGAGGAATGGGGAATGAGGTGTTGGCAGAACAAGTCTCAAGGTACAAAGCAAGAGACCCACAAATATGAAATACGATCTGAAGCTCCCACGCCTTGCGCTCTTACGGTGAATTTATATTTTTAATGCGGGGAAATTGACTTGTCTTGGAAAGAAAAAATATTATAATATAGACCGTTGGCCAAACGGAGATCGATGCAGTTATGAAAATCGGGGTCATCTCAGATACGCATCTTATGCAGCCTGTTCAGATGCTGGAGGAGCTTATGGTCGGCCCTTTCAAAGAGACAGAGATGATCCTGCATGCCGGAGATATTACTGAACTCGTTATCTTAGAGTCCTTTGGCGGAAAAGAAGTTCTGGCGGTTTGCGGCAATATGGATTCTCCGGCCGTGCGGATGAAGTTACCTGCCCAACGCACTTTCCCGGCCGGAAAATTCCAAATCGGACTGATCCATGGCTGGGGGAAACCGCAGGGTATCGAAGAGCGGATCCGAAGAGAGTTTAGCCGGGTGGATTGTATTGTGTTCGGCCACACCCACACTCCTTCTCAAACCCGACGGGAAGGGGTTTTGTTCTTCAACCCGGGGGCATTTGCGACTGGCCTTTACGCTCTTAAGAAAAGCATCGGTCTGCTGGACGTAGGGGATACAATCTCGGGGCAGGTTATTTACTTATGAAATACGAAGAAAAGGAGTTGGCGAATATGGAGCATCTTTGGGCCCCATGGCGCATGGATTATATTCTATCCAACCGCAGAGGGCGAAAATGTATTTTTTGCCCAGCAGACAAACAAGCAGATGAAAAAAGGCTCATTGTCCACCGAACCTCCCTCTCTTTAGTCATGCTCAACCGGTATCCTTATTCTTATGCCCATCTCATGATTGCACCCGTCCGTCACGTCCACGACGTTAGCAAATTAAAAGTGGAAGAGATGAAGGATATCCTCTATAATTTGGGACAGTCCATCAATATTCTAAAAAAAGCTTTTTGTCCCAACGGATTCAACGTGGGCATGAATCTGGGCCGGGTTGGCGGGGCAGGTATTCTCTATCACCTTCATTTTCATATCATCCCTCGCTGGCAGGGAGATATGAATTTTATGCCAATGCTGGCCGAGGTCCGGATCATTCCCGAGCACTTGAAAAAGACCTATAATAAGTTGCGGCTGTATTTTAAAAAGCTGGAGAACTGAACGGGAACCATGAATATTCTCAAGGGAATTTTTTACCTCCTCTTCCTGGCTGCGGCTATTGGCTTTGCCCTCCACAATGACCATCCCGTTGCGTTGCGTTATTATTTCGGATGGGTAAGCCTTCCTTTCCCCCTCTTCTTATGGGCCTTTTTGTTCTTTTTTTTCGGCCTCCTGATCTCCGGGGTGATCGCTTTTCTTTCCAAGCTCGGCCTTCGCTCTCGCCTTCGCCAACAAAGGAAAGCGATTGCTGACCTGGAACGGAAACGAATCTCTGCTAAGTGGACATCCGGTTAAACCATTCACCGGGTGAGTGTCGGGGGCGGTA
>JAOUFX010000146.1 GCA_029857975.1 Deltaproteobacteria bacterium
CCTATTTGAACAAAATCTCTTGGGGACGAGAGGAGAGAAAGGAATGAAAAAGTACACCTGCAACATTTGCGGTTATGTTTATGATCCGGCCGCCGGAGATCCGGAAAATGGTGTAGCCCCCGGCACGCCCTTCGAAAAACTTCCGGCAGACTGGACATGCCCGGTATGCGGGGCCAGCAAAACTGATTTTTCGCCGGAAGGGTAGTCGGCCCGGCGTCTTTGGAATTCCCCCCTCACGGCGCTCTCCGGTGGCAGGGAGGCGATTCTCGCATAGAAAAGTTGCAGAGGATCTAAACTAGACCCTCGGCCAAAGAGCCCTAAGCCCGCAGAAGCTGGAGATTGGGAGACGGAAGAATACGGGCCCCTCCGTCGGAGGGCGCTGGAAAAAGCCGGGGCCCCCCAATCGATTCCCATGGCCAAAAAGTAGGCCGGAAACATGCCGATTCCCGGAAATCTTTTAACCACCGCCATGGCGGTCATGCCCCACAAGGATGTGGAGCGAGCTTTAGAGGTAGCGCTGTCTCTGGACATCCCCTTTTGGCCCCAGTTGCCGAAGTTGAGCTATTATGAAGATATGTACGTCCAGGCGTCCGAACATTTTCCCGGAATTGTGCTGGATCTGGAAAAACGAACTCTCCGTTTTTCCCTGGAAAAATTTATCGCCGAATTTGAAGAGGCGATGCGCCATTTCGATGAGCCGGAATATTTTGACGTCAGCAAAACCTACTCCGTGGTCTACCACCGCTTCTTAAAAATGGACCTCTCTGGTCAGCCAGCCATCCGGGGACAACTGGAAGGTCCGATCAGTTTTGGAATGAACGTCCTGGACCAAAATGATCGCCCCCTTCTCTTTGATGATTCCGTCCGTCCGTTTATGCTGGAGGTGATGGCCAGGCGGGTCAACGTTCAATTGACCCGCCTGAAGAAACTGAATGCCAACGCTTTCATGTATATTGACGAGCCCGGTTTGCAGTTTCTGTTCAGTGCCCTCTCCGGTTACAGTGATCAGGCAGCCAAAAAAGACCTGGAAGCCTTTTT
Organism: Deltaproteobacteria bacterium; assembly: GCA_029857975.1. The sequence continues at coordinate 1,039 of JAOUFX010000146.1, forward strand.
CTCAATGATTGAAAGACCAAGGGGCGTTCATCTCTGCGGCAACCCGGATTGGGACTTTTTACTGACCCTGGACTTAGATATTCTTTCTTTGGATGTATACTCTAATGGAGAAATTTTTGCTTCTTATGCCCCCTCCATCAAGAAATTCTTGGACCGGGGAGGAAGCATTTCCTGGGGGATCGTGCCCACCAATTTTGAACCGTTGGCACAAGAGCATGAAGAATCTCTGGAACGCCGGCTTACCGGAATATGGAATCGATTGCAAAAAAAGGGAGTGGACCTGGAGTTTCTGCTGTCCAGAAGCCTGCTGTCGCCAGCGACCTGCTGCCTGGTCAATCCCGATGGAGAAAAGACTGTGGAAGAAGCTTTCCGTATGGTGCAAGGGTTGTCGGCAAGGCTACGGGAAATGTACAGACTGACAAATTGAAGGAGGCCTTCATGGTTCGTTCCGGAAAGCAACCTTCCCAATTTTATAATCACCTGATCCAGGAAAAAAGTCCTTATCTCCTCCAGCATGCCGACAATCCCGTAGACTGGTATCCCTGGAACGAAGAAGCTTTTCGCCAAGCCCAAGAGAAAGACAGGCCCATTTTTCTTTCCATCGGTTATGCCACCTGCCATTGGTGCCATGTAATGGCCCATGAATCCTTCGAAGACGAGGAAGTGGCCAGGTTGTTGAATCAATCCTTTGTCTCCATAAAAGTGGACCGGGAGGAACGCCCGGATATCGACCAGGTCTACATGTCCGTGTGCCAGGCCTTAACCGGCCAGGGGGGCTGGCCGCTCTCGATCTTCATGACCCCGGAAGGAAACCCCTTCTTTGCGGGAACCTATTTCCCTAAGGACAACCGGACGGGTAGGGTGGGGTTTACCGTCCTCCTAACCCGCATCGCCAGCCTCTGGCAGAAAGACCGGGAAAAAATCCTTCACAGCAGCGCCGAGATCCGGCGGGCCATCCAGCAAGGACCCCGGGTTTTTGATGCCGGAGTTGCGCTGGACGCGGGAGTCCTTAAAAAAGCCTATGAGCAAATGCAGAAAAGCTTTGACCAGGAATGGGGCGGATTCAGCAGATCTCCTAAATTCCCAACCCCTCATCATCTAACTTTTCTTTTAAGGTGGCATAAACGCAGCCAGGAGGCCCAGGCCGGCAACATGGTTGAAAAAACTTTGAAGGCCATGCGCCACGGCGGCATTTTTGATCAGATCGGGCTTGGCTTTCACCGCTATTCGGTCGATGAAAGATGGCTTGTTCCCCACTTTGAAAAAATGCTCTATGACCAAGCCCTGCTGGCCATGGCTTATACCGAAGCCTATCAGGCCCTGGGAAAGGCGGAATACGCCGGTACGGTTCGGGAAATCTTTTCTTACGTTCTCCGGGACATGACTTCCCCGGAAGGAGGATTTTTTTCGGCTGAAGACGCCGATAGTGAGGGCCAAGAAGGTCTTTTTTACGTTTGGACCCCGCGAGAGGTTAAAAAACATCTGGGCGAAAAAATGGGGGGGCTGTTTTGTCGCTTCTTCGGGATCACCCCGGAAGGCAATTTTGAAGAAGGGACCAGCATTCCCCATATATCTGTGCCGTTACCAATTTTCGCCGGGCAGGAAAAAATGGATGCGGCAGAGATAGGCAGGGCCTTACAAAGCGGGAAAAAGAAGCTATTCGAGGCTCGGGAGAAAAGGGTCCACCCGCTGAAAGATGATAAAATCATCTCCTCCTGGAACGGGCTGATGATCGCCGCCCTGGCTAAGGGCGCGCAGGCTCTCCAGGATGATGGCTATACCCGGGCTGCCCGGCGGGCAGCGGATTTTTTTCTGGCGAAAATGCGGAACTCCCGCGGCCGGTTGTATCGTCGCTACCGCCATGGACATATCGCCTATCCCGGCTTCCTGGATGACTATGCCTATCTGGTCTGGGGCTTGATTGAATTATATGAAGCCACCTTTGAGGTCCGGTACCTGGAGCAAGCTGTCCATCTCAATCAGATTATGATCGAACTTTTTGGGGATGAGGAAAAGGGAGGGTTTTATTTTACTGGCCAAGAAAATGAATTGCTCATCGCCCGCCCCAAGGAGATCTATGACGGCGCGGTTCCGTCGGGGAACTCGGTGGCTGCCTTAAACCTTTTACGCCTGGCTCGAATGACCGGAGATGTAACTCTTGAAAAAAAGGCCGACCAGCTGCTCCAGTTCTTTTCTTCAGCCGTGGCCGCTGTACCTATGGCCTGCACCCAGTTGCTCATGGCCCTGGATTTTGTGGTCGGCCCGAGTAAGGAAATAGTCATCGCCGGGGATCCGCAAGAAGAAATGACCCGGGCCATGATTGCGCTTTTGCAGCGAAGATTTGTACCCAACAAAGTCGTGCTGTTGCGGCGGGAGGGCGAAGCGGGTAAGGAACTAACCGCCCTGTCTCCCTTTGTTGCGGGGATGGTTCCTGTTGGCAAAAAACCGGCGGTTTATCTGTGCGAAGGTTATACCTGCAGAAGCCCCCTGACGGATGTGGCCGCCTTGAAAAACGCCTTGCCATAAGGCGATCAAATTGAAAAATGCCCCTGGCCAAAGCCAAGTTGTAATTTTTCTTTTGGCCTTGAACAAATTTCATTATGATTCCCCTTACAAACCTTCTGCGGCATAGAGACTTTGTTCTCTCCCTGGCCTTAACCCTCGGATTAACCCTGGGACAGGGCGCCCGATGGACTGAATCAACCGTGGTCCCGGCGCTGGCCGTGGTGATGACCCTTTCTACGATGGGTGTTCCCGGTAGTATTTTCCTGGCTCCCCATAAACTGTTGCTGCCCGCCTTGGCGGGTCTGGCCCTGAACTATGGGGTCCTCGGCGGCCTTCTTCTGGGGTTGAGCTCCTTAATGATCCACGATGAAGCCCTGCGGCATGGTTTTATCATCATGACGGCCGTTCCCCCGGCCATCGCCGTCATCCCTTTCACCGCCATGCTGAATGGGAATAGTCCTTTTACTCTCGTTGCGGCCATCGGGTGTTACCTCGCGGCCCTAATCCTTACACCTTTGATCACCCTGGGTTTTATCGGGGCCGGTTCTTTAGAGTCCGGAAAAATTCTCATCATTATGATTGAGCTGATCCTGCTCCCTTTAATCCTTTCGCGAGTTTTACTCTGGAGTAAAATTTCGAAACGAGTCGAACCGATAAAAGGAGCGATCACCAACTGGGGATTCTTTTTGGTGGTATACACCATAATCGGTCTGAACCGTGATTTATTCTTGGCCCAGCCATTGGCCTTCCTTCCAGTGGCTTTCATTGCCCTGGCCAGCACTTTTTTCCTGGGATTCGTCATCGAGAGGCTCTGCCGATTTTTCCATGTCGCTCCCAAAATGGCGACCAGCCTGGTTCTCTTGGGGACGCAGAAAAATACGGGCCTGGCCGCAGGCCTGGCCCTCACCCTTTTCAGCGAAAAAACCGCAGTGCCGGCCACAATTTCTACTATATTCATGCTGGTCTACATCATCTGGCTAAGCGTCAAACAGCGTTGGAACAACTAAAAAATAACAAAAGCCAAATCCCAATTTCTAAATAATATCGAAGGACTAAATTCCCACAACCGAAAAGTTTGGGATTTGAAAATTCGGTAAACCCCAGATTCAATTGGTAGGGGATCGGACAATCTATCCTGGCTGGGTCAAGGTAACCGATGTCATACCGCTGGTGGCCTTCGGGGTGTTAGACGGGAACTATTACTTTGGTAACCTTTTTACTCGGTCTTTGCCTACATGGAGGATTTCTTCCAATACAAGGAATCCAGCATCGGACGAAGATTCGCCAGGATCCTATCCGAGCCGGTCAAGTCGCTCTTTTTCCAAAAACTGGAGCAGGGTGAGTTGGATACTGAAAGGGTTCAGGAGGCAGGGATGGACAAGAAATGGAAGTGCACGGTTTGCGGCTATATCCATGAAGGGGACAATCCACCGGAAGTCTGCCCGGTTTGCGGGGCGCACAAGTACCAGTTCATTCTCTACGAAAAACTGCCGGAGGCCCTGGAGAAAAAACTGAAGGAGGCTTTTGCCGGAGAATCAAAGGCTCACCTGCGCAACTTAGCCTTCGCCAGAAAAGCAGAGGAGGACGGGTTCCCTCAGATTGCCAAGCTCTTCCGCGCTGTGGCCGAGGCCGAGAGAGTCCACGCCGATGAGTATCTTAAGTACCTGGAGGGGGTGATAGGGGAAACCGAGGATAATCTGAAAACGGCTTTTGAAAGCGAGATCAAAGCCAAAACGGACGTTTATCCTGCTTTCATCCAGGAGGCCTTCGCCCTCAAGAGGGAGGATGTGGCCTGGAGTTTCAGCCGCTCCCGGGATGTGGAAGACCGGCACGCGAAACTTTATAAAGATGCCCTGGCGGCCATGATTACGGATCAGGAAACGGCATACCACGTCTGCCGGGTATGCGGGTACGTTTTTGACGGCGATTTGCCCGAGGCATGTCCGGTATGCCGCGCGACTAAAGAGAATTTCAAGAAGATGGTTTGAACCAAAGGATCCTCTTTTGGAAAAAAGCCATGCTCTTTAAATTTAATCGGACGCGGATTTGCGCAGATAACCAAGGATGATTATTTTCTTTTTAATAAAACGAAATAAATATTGTTACAGTCATTGCGAGCCCGAAGGGCGCGGCAATCTCGTTCTTCGTGGGATTGCTTCGTCGCTGCGCTCCTCGCAATGACACTTTACATATTGCGTTTGTATTAGTTTTTTTTGATAATCCCTGTTAAATAGTAAACATCTCATAGGGTGAATCCGTGTCCAAAAAGGATTTTTCTATACAATTCGATTCGGGCCGAATCGGAGTGCGAATTTCGAGTCATTAAATAGCTTGACAGCCTAACAGAAAAGCCTTTATATTTTTAAAAATATTGTATCCCCTAAAAAAGGCGATTCACCACAGAGGTATAGAGGAAATTTAAGATAAAACATTGAGGTCCCTTATGAACTTATTCAAAGCGATCCTGCTTTTAGGGGTGGGCTTATCTTTTCTGGTGGGGTGTTCGACAGATGAGCAGGCCAAGCAAAAGGCCACGATCCATTTACGCATGGGCTATCAAAACCTCCAGCAGGGAGATCCCACATCGGCCCTCAGAGAGCTTTTACAGGCCGAGAAACTCAATCCCAAAGACTCTGAAGTCCAATTTGCCTTGGGCTGGGCCTACAGTGCCAAGGGCCGCTTCCTTCAGGCGCTGGAGCATTTCCGCCAAACCCTGGTCCTCGATCCAAAATTCACCGAAGCTCATAACGCCATGGGGGCGACTTACCTTGATATGGGCAAATGGGACGAAGCGATCCAGGAATTCGAGACCGTTTTAAAGGACCTGCTCTACATGACGCCCTATTACGTTCAAAACAATATCGGCTGGGCGTATTATAAAAAAGGAGAGCGGCTGAAGGCTCTGGAATATTATCAGAAGGCCGTGGCCTTAAAACCGGATTTCGGCTTAGCCTATTTCAATATGGGCTTGGTTTATCGAGACAACCAGCAGACCGCAGAAGCCATTGCCGCCATGCGCTCCGCCTTGGCGCAAGCCCCTAATTTTTTAGAAGCCCACTTCCAACTCGGCCTCCTTTATTTCAACTCCGGGAAGCGTGAGGAGGCGAAGAAATCTTTCGAGGAAGTGGTGCGTATCGCTCCCCAGAGCGAAAATGCCCGCCTGACTCAGCAATACCTGGACTTTTTGAAAAAGTCTGGCAACTGATCAGATGATCCCCATCCCTTTCAGGAGCGAAAGCATGACCGACGCCGCCAGGACGGATCCGATCTGCCCTCCGGTATTCGCACCCATGGCGTGCATGAGGAGGTAATTTCTTTTGTTGGCCTTCTGCCCTTCTACCTGAACGACGCGCGCCGACATGGGGAAAGCCGAAATTCCGGCAGCTCCGATTAAAGGATTTACCTTGCCGCCGGAAAGGATTTTCATCAGTTTG
>JAOUFX010000001.1 GCA_029857975.1 Deltaproteobacteria bacterium
CGCCCAATGTACAAAAGCCCCAAAAAGGCAAAGATCAATGGCGATAGAACGAGGGCAGCTTTTTTCCTTTTGCTGAAGAGTAAAATCAAGAGGGCCATGCTCGCGCCCGTGATCCCGGCCATCGCCAGATAAAAGGGAAGTTGAAAATAGTTCCCGGCGATGATGCCGAAGATGTAAGCAAAAAGTATCAGCGGCAGGGGCCTTTTCATTGCCTTAAAATAAAAGAAATAAGGTCAGGGGTCAATACGCCATCACTCCATGATTAACACCTTCTGCAATTTTACATGATTGTTGTCCTCGGACCTCGCAGGGATTGGTGTAAATAGTCGCTCAATAGCCAGGCGAGGATGGCCAGGCATTCCATGTCTAAATATTGTTGGGCTCGTTGTTCAAAGAGGATAAGACACTGGGCGGGAAATTCCTCGTCGGCATCATTAAAAAGAAGGAGTAGAGGAAGGTGGGGCAAGGGATCGAACATCATGATTAATTGATAATTCCAGGCCAGACCTGGGTCCTGGGCGCAAAGGCCAAGGGATGCTTCTCTTAATTCTTTAAGCTTTCCGGCAAAGTTTCTGGCGATGGCCCTTTCGGTATTGTTTTGAAAACCGTCTACAAAAGGAGCGGCTCCTTTAAAATCCTTATAAGAGACCCAATCCTTCGCTGCAGGTTCAAAAGGAGGATACTGGAGAAGGTATTTGCACAAGACGACCTTTATGGCATGGATGGGTTCTTTCCCGGAAGAATCCGTGATCTGGCGGGCGGAAACCCGGTACCTTTGACCGAAAAAGGGGATGAGAATGGAATCGTCTTGAATCTCTATCCCGATTTTACTGGCTAAAGTCCGGAGATCAAGCTGCTCTATTTGCCTCAGATAATCTTTATAAATTTGACCGAAAATAGGTGCCGGTTTATCCACTCGGTGCCCCCCTTGACTCCAAGATCGCCTGAATTTTTCGATTGGTTCCATCATGAAATGGATCTAAATTTTTTGTAACAGTTTAGTCCTTTGAAAAATTTGGCTAAACTTCAATGCAAAATGAAAAAGTTAAATTGATAATTTCAAAATGATCAGGGTTTTACAGAATATTTGCATTTTTCAATTGGCAATTTTCACTTTTCAATGAAATTTAACGTGCCTTTTCAAAACGTTAAATTGATACGATTTTTTTACCTTAAAAGATAGATTTGGGCAATAGGGGACATCTTAAATAATTTATTTGATATGGAGTTGGCGGCCATTGATCAACAAGCGACTATGCCAAGACTGGCTCGCCTTGACTGCTCCCTCCTTTCGCAGGGGTGCCGGCTTCTCCAAATTTTTACGAAATCACCAATAATTCCCTGCGGTAATTTAGGCACAATAATACCAATTTTCGCCCCCGTGTAGTCAGAAAAAAAGCAACCCAACTTTCCTAAAATAAACCAACTTTTTTGCATTACCATAAAGGTATTGACAAGCCCCCCGCTTTGTATTTTATTATTTCGGCTGGATTTTTCAAAATCTCTTGAGGTGAAAAATCATGTGGAGTGAAAAAGATATTACGAGAGAATATAAAAAGGGAGACATTATCATTAAAGAAGGCGACTTGGGTAGAGAGATGTTTATTATCAAGTCTGGATCGGTGGACGTGATTAAAAGCGATGATAAAAAAGAGGCTGTGCTGGCTACTTTAGAAAGAGGTGATTTTTTCGGTGAGATGGCCATATTGGAAAATGTTCCCAGGACTGCGATGGTGATCGCACGAGAAACGACCCATCTTATTGCCTTGAATATCGGAAGTTTGCTTATCAAAATAAAAAAAGACCCATCCTTTGCTTTCAATATGATGCAGAAGATGAGCCACCGTATTAGAGTGCTTAATGAAAAATTATTAAAAAAGGAAACAAGGGATAAGTCTGATCGTTCCGAATTAAATTTGGCCGTAACGAAAAGCGAATATCTAAGAAATGGTGATCTATAAATGTGGGATTTTGTTATTTTTAAATCATGAGTAGATTTCATACGCTGGTCAAAGAAGAACATCTCTGTATTATTTCCGACCTTCATTTAGGAAATCCTTCCTTCGTTCAGGGCGAAAATTTAGATTCCTTTTTAAAATATTTATCGCAAAAAAATTCAAGCCTTTGCATTAATGGAGATGGCATCGATCTTTTACAGTTATCTATCCCCAAATTGGCGTTGGATATTCATTCAATTTTGAGGGGCCTTCAAGGTTTTTTTGCTCACGGAAAAAAGAAAATTTATTATGTCATCGGGAACCACGATATATATATGGAAGCATTCTTAGAGGATTCGGGCATTTTTAACGTAGTCCCATTTCTTGATGTCATTTCCGGTGACCGGCGGATCCATATTGAACATGGCCATCTCTATGACAATCTCTTTATCAATTTTCCGCGATTGTATATTCAAGTAGCTAAATTATTAGGTTTTTGCGTAAAGATTTCACCTAGCCTTTTCCATCTTTACTTTAAAATCTCAAATTTTTTTTCGTGGCTCAAAAACAGAAATCATTTATGGTTACCGAATCCTCCCCTAGAAAATCTTGTATTCATGAGAGCAGCGAAAGAGTTTTTTGAAAGAGGATTCGATATGGTCGTTTTCGGACATACCCATCGTTTCGGCATACAAGATATATGGAACAACAAAAAATATGCCAATGCCGGGAGCTGGGCTGATAAAACTGCCCACTACCTAATGATTGACGAGGGAGAAATAAATCTGAGGGAATGGTTATTATCTTATGAAATGGAAATGACATCCTTATAGTAACCTAAGCTGAGCAAGGCCAAGAAATGGGGGGATTCCCTTGTTTTGCCTCAAATTTTCTCTATGCCCTCAGTGATACCTTTTTTAGGTAAAAGACACCTGAATAAGAAAGCCGGTTGATGATACTTTTTAATCCGCATTCTTATTGCGAATGGCTTAACCAATGAAGATCGATCTCTGACGGATGCCTTTTATTTTATCATCGTTACCATTGCCACGGTCGGCTATGGGGACGTCCACCCGGGTACTCCTTCAGGTAAAGTATTTACTGTCATCCTGTTACTTTCTTAATATCTTCCCTTTCTCTCAAATTCTGCCATAAGAACCACGCCGCTGTTTTTCAAAACTTTTAAACCCCCCCCTCGTCCCTCCTGTCGTCTTTATGGCGGAATTTTAGTAAAAAAGGCTGAGGGGGTTGAATTTTCGTTCGGGAAATGTTATGTCTTCCCTGATTATTATATTCCTCATTGATTTTGATAGCGGAGTTGGAAAGAATGGCGCCAAGCGGTAGCCTGCCGGATAGCCGTGAGGACGTACAAGATTTTAGATATTCGGGCGAAGTTGGCAATTGGGTCAAAGTGGACCATGAGTTTGCCATGCCGGGTGCCATGCAGATGTCTTTATATGGTAGTCCGGTAGCCAATCCACTCAGAGGGGTTAGAAAAAAAGTTCAATTTAGATTTACCCATACGGTGTTGGGCAGGGGATGAACGAAGGCCGCATTCTCCATACGGAAAGGGGAAAGATAGGGAAGGTTCAAAAGACCTTCAGGAGGAAAAAATGATTGATTGGAATTTAGCTTTTTTAATTGCGGGAGCCGGTTATGGTATAACCATTTCCGTTTTGCTAATTATCTCAGTAATTATCTGGATTATTACTTTGGTCACGAAAAAAGAGAAAATCCCTAAGTAAGGGGAAGGGAGTTATCATGTTGGGATTGTATGAGAGTGGTTATACCCACCTGACTTCTGGCAATATTGCTATGCTTTTAATCGGAGCTGGGCTCATTTATCTGGGCATTGCCAGGAAGATGGAGCCTTTGCTGTTGGTACCAATAGGTTTTGGTATTTTTATGGTGAATCTGCCCATAGCAGGGATCATGGTTTACACACCAGAAGGCTTGCCTGCCTTAGGAGGCCTTAAAGAGATCGCCGAAGGGAAAATCGGAATACTCAACCTTCTCTATTACTATGGATTGAATACTGAGCTCATTCCCTTGCTTATCTTTTTGGGCGTTGGAACACTCATGGACTTTAGACCCACCATCGCCCGGCCCATATCCCTCATCTTTGGGGCAACGGCACAACTCGGGGTCTTTGTCGTTTTTCTAATCGCCTACCTCAGTGGTGTGTTCACCATCAAGGAGGCCGCCTGTATTGGAATTATTGGTGGGTCAGATGGTCCCCCCACGGTCTATCTAACTGTAGTCTTAGCCCCAGTCCTGCTCGGGCCCATTACGATGGTTGCCTACTCCTACATGGCCCTGGTGCCCATTCTTCAACCACCGGTCATCCGATTACTCACGACCAAAAAAGAACGCAGGATAATGATGAAACCACAAATCAGAAAAGTATCCCAACTGGAACTGATCCTTTTTCCGATCGTTGTTTTCATCGTTGCTACAATCCTTGTCCCCAAATGCGCCCCTCTCGTCGGCATGCTCATGTTCGGCAATCTATTACGAGTGAGCGGGGTAACAGACCGGCTTGCCAATGCCGGAAGTATCCTTAACGACATCCTCATTCTTCTCTTGGGTATCTGTGTGGGGGGACTCATGCCTGCCCAGGTTTTTTTCAATCCTCGAACTTTAGTGATCATTGGCTTGGCTGTTCTGGCCTTCATTTTTTCTACCGCCGGAGGTCTGTTGACAGCGAAATTGATTAACTTGTTTCTAAAAGAAAAAATCAATCCGATCATTGGAGCGGCAGGGGTTTCAGCAATCCCGATGGCCGCCCGGGTTGCCCAGGCTGAAGGACAGAAAGCGAACAAGAAAAACTATCTCCTTATGCACGCCCTAGGTCCGAACATGGCAGGCGCTATCGGTACTGCCCTTGTGGCTGGAATTTTTATGGGGATGCTCCAATAATCAGTGGGGTCGGATCTTTCTTTTTGACAAATCTCCAATTCACCGGTCAATTTCCCCAAAATGGCCTGGGACTTGTTTGTGCTTTTCAAATATTCTTTTCAAACGACTGTGAATTCGGGATGTTGTCTTATCGGGGACGTCCGTGCAGAGCGTGCGCGGTTTTTTTATTTGAGACGGCCATGAAGATGTCCACTGTCTGCCTGTTCTCTATTTTTGAAAAAGGGCGAGATTCGCGGCCCTATCCTTGGCCGATCAACCATTTCCATAAAGGCAGATAGGCGATGGTTCTTTTACCCGATGGCTCCTTGGCTTCATAATCCCAGGTTAAAACTGTAAGGTTATTACAACCGACCTCCGCTGCGGATTTAATGAGGGCGTTCGTTTCCCGTTTTCGTGTCTTATAATCCCCCACTTCACAGCAGACCTGAAGCAACTGGTTAATGTTTACCCCTTCCTTGAGCGCAAAATCCACCTCTTTCCCATCTCGGGTTTTATAATAATAAAACTCCTTTCCTCTACGCAGGAGCTCAACAGCTACTAAATTCTCCATCAATTTCCCGATATCAGGGGTGATCTTAATCTTTACCGCATTGATCATTCCCGTGTCATAGGCATAAACCTTTCTGGGGCTTTTCATCTGCTCTTTAACCTTATAAGAGAATCGTTCATTTACAAAAATCACGAAGGCCTCCTGCAGGTACTCCATATAATTCTCAATGGTATGAACGCTCCTGAAAGATAGAATATTTTTAAGCCTGGTATAGGAAAATTCATTCGAATGATTGGTAACTAGGTAAAGCCCGAGATCATGTAGTTTTTTTGCGTATCTGAGATTATATCTCTTGACTACATCCCTGAATAAAATGCTCTCAAACAAAGTGCCCAGGTAGCTTTTTAGTTCGATTCCTTTGATGACGATCTCCGGATAGCCACCTGAATTCATGTATTCGTTTAAATGATTCAACAGCACTCCCTGCTTTTCCTTGAGGGTAATGGTTTCATCTACTATGAACTCCCTTGCTCTTAAAAACTCCCGGAATGAAAAGGGAAGGATCTGAAACTGGGTGTGCCGGCCGGTCAGATGGGTCGCCAGTTCCCTGCTGAGAAGCCGCGAGTTTGAGCCGGTAATGACAACCGTGAACCCTCGCCGGTGAAGCCTGTTTATGAACAGTTCCCAGTTCGGAAGATTCTGAATTTCATCAAAGAGAAGAAATTTGGTTTCACCGTAGACTTCCCGGATTGCTTTAACCAAAGTATCATAATCCTTTGCTCCAAGAAGCTGCTCATCATCAAAATTCAGATAGCCAAAATTGATTCCTTCAAGGAGTTGGATGGCAAAGACAGATTTACCAGCTCTTCTCGGTCCGCTGATCACCTTGATGAGCGAATCATTCATATGCGAAGGGGCATTTTGCAGGGCATCACGAGGGATATAATGCTTGCCAATCATTTCCTCACGCTCGGCCTTCTGCCTTAATACAACCTCTTTCATTTCCTTGAGATCACCCCCTGCCCGTCAATCAGGGTTTTTGTTTAATTATATAGCCATAATGCACAAAAAACAAGATTTTTGTGCAGTATAACTATTTTAATGCGCAAACATTCTTTCCCTGCAAGGGGCTTTCTCCTATTTTAAGATATCCGAAAGGGAGTCAGGGAACGATAGATCTTAGACCTTCAGGCATTTTTTTGAAGGAAAGGGGGATTTTTTTAAATTCATTGATATGGAATGGAATTCGCTTTAATGGTAAACTAATGATTAGTTTTCTGTAATCGGAGAAACTCGTGAAATAAATAAGGGGATTTTCTTTTTGGTAAAAACGTTGAGGAAGATCTTGGGAGTAAAAAGGGACCCATGATTTATTATTCACCTTAGGGGAAGGAGGAAGAAAAAAGATGAAGAAGCAAAGCAAAGCGGTGTTGATTTTAGTGGTAGCGGTCTTTTTTGTTTGCGGAGGAATTCTCCCCGTTTTCGCACAGGAAAAAGCCAAAACGGAAGGCGCCCCCAAAGAGGGACCCGAGTTTACTATCGGCCGGGCTGTTATGGGGACCGGGGTTGAGAACCGAGAACCTGTGGGAGTTTCAGAGGTATTTCCTGCCACTACGGAGAAAGTGTATTGCTTTTTGGAAGCCACCCATATTCCTAAGGATATGGAAATCTCCATTACCTGGTTTCATGGCCAAAAGGAAATGAGAAAGATCAACCTTCCATTAAAGGCAGGCTCGAGATGGAGAACCTATGCCCACAAGAATTTGGGCGGGCTAAAGGGAGACTGGAAAGTTGAGATTAAGGACGCGGAAGGAAAACTTCTGAAAGATCTCACCTTCAAGGTTGAATAAAAGAATCCACATCGCCAAGGAAGGCGTTCATGCAGAATATGCTGAATGATGCCCCTTAAGGCCAGGGTCTGTCAGGAAGGGCGCAGGTTATGTTCTGCATGAACGGGCTATAGGCACTCCATAGAGCAAGGCATATTGCGCGCATAAATTTGAAAGGGCTGATACTCGTGGCCAAAGAAAATGAATTCGTGGAGTATGTTTTGGACTTATTTGGACCTTGGGGGCCGGTGAAAGCCAAAGCCATGTTCGGGGGTTTCGGTATCTACCGGAATAATCTTATGTTCGGATTGATCGCGGATGAAATGCTTTACCTTAAGACCGATGAAAAAACCCGATCTGCCTTCGAGTCCAAAGGGCTGCCCCCTTTTACCTATGCAAAGAAGGGAAAAAAATTCTCAATGTCCTATTGCCAGGCACCGGAAGAAGCCTTAGAGGATCCTGAAGAGATGGCTGTATGGGCGGAAAAAGCCTATGGCGCTGCGGTGCGCGCGAATAAGAAGAAAAAAGCCTAATGCTCAACTTGTCAATAATCCTTCTGCCCGCACCAACGAACTCCTGCGCAAGATAACCTTCAAGACTTCCATTTTCCTTCTCCTTCTTTAGGAAACGAAGAGATTCTTGGTAGAAAAATCTGGATCGCTGGTCAAGTTCACTCCCAGACGCCGCAAACCTGCTTCATCCCCCGGCGTGGGGATGTGGGTCATATGAACTTCGCAATTGCGCAGTTCCTTTATTTTTTCGATCGCTAATTGCGCCGCCGGGTTGGTCATAGCGCCGATACTCAGGGCAATAAGCGTTTCTTCCAGGTCCAGGCTGATCGTTTTTTCATTCAGAATTTCCGTTTTGAGGTTTCTGACCGAATCGGTGATGTACGCAGGGAGTAACTGGATTTTATCGGGAATGTCGGCTAAATGCTTTATGGCGTGTAAAACGAGGCTGGAAGCTGCATGCATTAGCGGTGAATTGCTGCCAGTAATAATGGTGCCGCTCTTCAGTTCTATGGCTGCTCCGCAATAAATTCCTTCGTTCCCTTTTTCTTTCTGCTGCGCCTCCCGGGCGGCCTGCCGGGCGGGGTTCACCACTCTCCGGTGTTCCGGCTCGAGATTAAAATCCTTGATAAAAAGCTCAACCCTCTGAACGGTTTCTCTATCGGAAAAACCCATCGCATACTCACATCGATATCGAAAATACCGCCGGATCACTTCCTGCTTGGCTGCCTCCCTGGTCATTTCATCATCTGTTATGGCAAACCCCGCCCGGTTTACTCCCATATCCGTAGGAGACTTGTAAAACGATGAGCCTCCGGTTATTTTTTCCAGTATTCTTTTCAGCACGGGAAAAACTTCCACATCCCGATTATAATTTACGGCGATTTGACCGTAGGCTTCCAGATGAAATGGATCAATGAGATTGAAATCTTTGATGTCCGCGGTTGCCGCTTCATACGCTACATTGACCGGGTGTTTAAGCGGTAAATTCCAAATGGGAAAGGTCTCAAATTTGGCATATCCTGATTTTAAGCCCCTGTTGTAGTCATGATATAGCTGGGAAAGGCAGGTGGCTAATTTCCCGCTGCCGGGGCCGGGGCCGGTGACAACCACCAGGGGTTTTTCTGTTTCAATATACTCATTGGCTCCATAGCCTTCGTCACTGACGACCAAATCCACATCTGTGGGATATCCCTTGGTATAACGATGGGTGTAGACCCTGATGCCTCTTCTTTCCAATTTATTCTTGAACAAGGTGGCCGCCGGCTGGCTCTCGAAGCGGGTGATATTCACCCCCAGCACATTGATCCCCCAGGTGCGCAGATCATCGATGAGTTTCAGGGAATCGGAATCATAGGTAATGCCAAAATCTGCCCTTATTTTTTTCCTTTCAATATCCCCCGCATAGATGCAAAGCAAAATATCAGCCTTGTCTTTCAGTTCCTGCAAAAGCCGCATTTTGACATTGGGCTCATAGCCGGGTAAAACCCGCGAGGCATGATAATCATAAAAAAGTTTACCTCCGAATTCCAGGTAGAGCTTATTATCAAACCTCTTAACTCTTTCGAGAATTTCAACTGTCTGTTCCTGTAGGTACCGCTCGTTTTCAAAGCCGATTTTATGAGTCATCTTTTTCTCGTCGAACCTCCCCTCCTCTTTTAGCCTCTGGATTCCTTCAGGCCTGAAAAAGAACCATCCGGAGCACTTTTACTTTTACCTAAAAAAGGCGATTCACCACAGAGGGCCCATAGGAAAATTAAGATAAAATAAGGAAATAAACTCCTTTTCTCTGCTTTACTCTGTGCACTCGTTAACTGAAAATAACACCATATTCTATCTGACGAATTTATTACATGAGAACACAGAGAAAATATTGAGCTTATTTTGTTTTTTAACCATGAAATTATTCTCTGAGATCTCTGTGGTGTAAAAAAAATGCTCAATTTAGGTTTTATTATCTATGGTTCATCAACCCACCCTCTGGCTTTCCGCAAAGCGCAGCGCGGGCGGGGAAACAAAGCTTCGGAAAAATTGCCAAATCCACCCCCACAGTTAAAGATAGGGGCGATGATCGTTATCTATTATTCCCTTTTATATTTCGGAAATGATTTCTGTTAGATTTCGGTTCAACTCCAAAATGCGGTCCTTGAGCTCGGCCTGCTCCATCCAGGCCTTGGACTCCAGTCGAGACTTCCGGTCCCGAAGTGCGGCCAGATTGGATTCCATATCAGAAAGGAGATAGGTCCATTCGATGGGAGGAGCGGCTTTTTCCGGATGGACAGCTCGTTTGAGTTCCTGCCCCGCTTTTAGCGTGGCTTCTTCCAGATAATCGGGGATGAGTACTTTGAGTCCCAAACGCTCCTGAATAAGGTCCGCCAGGACCTGTTGCGCAGAAAACTCTCCATGAACCAAAAAAACTTGCATGTGGGGATTCTGAAAATGGCTCAGCCATTCTAAAATTTGACTTTGCCCGGCATGGGCGGAAAAGCCGTTGATGGTAAACACCCGGGCTTTTACAGCAATTTCTTCCTGAAAAAGGTGAACTCTTTTCATGCCGTCCACGATCTTTCGCCCTGTTGTCCCCTGGGCCTGAAAGCCGACGAAGACAATACTCGCCCCCTCGCGCCACAGATTATGCCTCAAGTGATGCCGGATCCTCCCCGCATCCGCCATGCCGCTGGCCGAGATAACGACGGCTGGCCCGGAGAGGTGGTTGATGGCCATAGATTCTTCGGTAGTCTCGGCAAAACGCAACTGGGGCAAAGAGAGCGGGTCTTCTCCTTTGCGCAGAAGTTTTTTAGTGGCTTCATCAAAATATTCCGTATAATTCCGAAAAATCTCAGTGGCCTGGATCGCTAAGGGGCTGTCCAAATAAACGGGTACATCCTCTGGGAGCCTTCCCTCTTTGGCTAAAAGATGAAGGGAATAAATGATCTCCTGGGTTCTTTCCACAGCGAACGCCGGGATAATAACCTTCTCTCCGCGCGCGTAACTGTAAGCGATTGCTTCGGCCAGTTCATTCAAGCTGTCTTCTTCATTTTTATGATTCCGGTTCCCGTAGGTGGATTCAAGAAAAAGATAATTGGCCGTCCGGACCGTGCTGGCATCCTCAACTAGCAATTGGGCCGGCCGGCCCACATCCCCCGAAAAAACCAATTTACTCTGAAAGCCACTTTCTTCAACCCAGAGTTCGATTAAGGAAGCACCCAGGATGTGTCCGGCATCCTTAAAATTAACCTTTAAGCCCGGCAAGGGTTCAAAAGGTTCATTATAGGCTTTTATCTCAAACATCGGGAACGTGGCCTGCGCATCTTTTTGGGTATATAAAGGTTGAATATGCTTCTGCCCATGGCGGAGGCGTTTTTTACTCTTCCATCGCGCCTCCATTTCCTGAATATGGGCGCTGTCCAGAAGCATGATCTCCAGTAAATCCCGGGTCGGCGGGGTGGTGTAAATCCGGCCCTGGAACCCCTTTTGCACCATGCGGGGCAGGAGACCGGAATGGTCGATATGGGCATGGGTGATGAGGAAAAAATCGATCTTGTGGGGCTCGTAAATATCCACATCCCAGTTGCGTTTTTCGATTTCGGCATTGCCCTGATGCATCCCACAATCGACGGCCAATCGATGCTCACCGGTCTCCAGGATGTAACAGGAGCCTGTAACCGTCCTCGCCGCCCCCATAAATTTTATGTTCATTCCGATGATCTCCTCTCCACTGTCGTGTGCTCATTTATCCCCATGCTTCCCCAAGGTGGATGGCGCCAATAACATTTTTTTCCTGGGTATATACCTTGTCAACCAAAGTTAGTCAAGGATTTTCAGGTTCCGGGCCAAAGAGTCACGGGGACCTCAAATTCTGCCATAAGAACCACGCCGCTGCTTTTCAAAACTTTTAAAACCCCCTCCTCTCACCCCTCCTGTCATCCTTATGACTGAATTTCAGTCCCCAGTAACTTAAACCTTGACCTACCGGTTCAATGGAGTTATATAAAAAGCCAACGCCTAAGATGAAGGGGGGTTTATGGTCAAAGGATTAAGTTTCCGTAAGGATTGCAGTGAATGTGGACGAACTTTCCTTACTCCGAATCGCCAAGCAAGACTTTGCCCACGGTGTAGCGAACGAGTTGCGGAAAAAATTAAACAAAAGCAAAAGGCCCTGCAACAGCAGGAAAAGAAAGCTCCCCCTTCAACCAAAACTTCCCGGCCAACTCCGCCAGCCGGGCTATCGCTGACTGATAATCTTAGGGCTCAAGTTCTTAAAGAGTACGAAGTCTACCGGGAAGAGAAGAACCTGGTGCGGCGGCAAGTCCATGCCCTAATCGCCAAGAAACTGAAAATTAAAAAATTACTGGTGGCCCAAGCCCTGCAGGCGGTGGGCAATTTGGCCTTACCGGAAGGGACAGAGCAGGAAATTATTCGCCGCTATCAAGGGTATGTGATGAGTTTAGAGCGCCCTGCCAGAGGGCGGCGCAAGACAATTGCCGGGGAAATGGGGGTTCCCTTCCGAGCCGTGGTGCTTGCCGTTCGGAAGTGGAACAGGCAACCACCCCACCTAAAAGAGCTAACCCGGGAGCAGCGCTTTTTCATCGAAAAAAACCATTGGCGCAATCTGGAAAACGGTAAGTCTCTTCGGGAAGGGGTGGAGGAGATTGCCCAAAAAATCGCCTGCCCTCTTTTACAGATTTTTCGTTATCTGGATTTTATTCATGAAGGGCAAGATCGCTTGGCCAACGTCCCCGATGTCACACCGGATCAAAAAGAAGCCATTCTGGCGGGATACGCTGAATACCTTTCGGGATCCGCTCCCCCCGATCTTTTTCTACATACGCTCTTAGCGGAAAAAGCGGGAGTCAATCATAAGCAAGTACACAAAGTGCTTCTGCACTACCGCCTGGAGAAGCAATGAGGAGCCTAAGCCCCACCCCTCTTTACAGATACTTGACCACCAAATCCCCCACTTCCCGAGTCGTATAACCCATCTCTCCCGCGGCCATGCTCTTTAAATGTTTCTCGAGGACTTGGGCGACGGCTTCTTCAACCCGCTGAGCGGCTTTCTTTTCTCCGAAATGGTCGAGCATCATCTGACAAGCTGCGATGGCCGCCATGGGGTTAATCATATTCTTGCCGGTGTACTTGGGGGCCGAACCGCCCATGGGCTCAAACATGGAGACCCCGCCAGGGTCGGGGTTGATGTTACCGCCGGCTGCAATGCCCAGGCCACCCTGGATCATAGCCCCCAGGTCCGTGATGATGTCGCCAAAAAGGTTGTCGGTCACGATCACGTCGAACCATTCCGGGTTTTTAATCATCCACATGCAAAGGGCATCGACGTGGGTATAGTCCGTTTTTACGCGGGGATATTCCTTGGCTACCTCTGCAAAGGTCCTCGCCCATAGATCGGAAGCGTAGTTGAGCACGTTGGTCTTGCCCGCGAGGGTCAGCTTGAGTTCATGGTTGCGCTTCAAGCACAACTCGAAAGCATAGCGTAAGCATCGCTCTACGCCCTTACGGGTATTGATCGATTCCTGGACCGCAACCTCATCCGCGGTTCCCTTTTTCAGGAACCCTCCCGCGCCCGTGTAGAGCCCTTCGGTGTTTTCGCGGATAATGACGAAGTTGATATGTTCGGGTCCTTTATCCTTCAGGGGAGTTTCTACCCCTGGGTAAAGTTTCACGGGCCGGAGGTTGATATACTGATCCAGGGTAAACCGCAAACGCAAAAGGATGCCTTGTTCAAGGATACCAGATTTAACCTGGGGATGCCCAATGGCCCCCAGGAATATGGCTTGAACTTTTCTGAGTTCTTCCAGAACGCTTGCAGGAAGAATTTCGCCGGTTTTGAGATAGCGCTCTCCCCCCAGATCGTAGAAATGAAAGTCCAGTTGGATTTTTTCTTTCTCGGCAACAGCTCTTAATACTTTCAGTCCCTCGTCTACTACTTCGGGGCCGGTACCATCTCCCGGGATAACAGCAATCGTATAAGCCATATTTTCTCCCTTGATATAAGTGTATTGGTAATTATTCGAAACCGGTTTTAACGTAGCAACAGGAAGTCTGTTTTTATTCGCTTTTCATCTTAAATGCCTTAACGTAGCTCATCAACCCTCCAGACTCGATGAGCTGTTGCATGAAGAGTGGAATGGGTTGGGCTTTAAAAGTCTTTCCCGTGCTCAAATTTTCAATGGCGCCCGTTTCGCTGTCCACCTGCAACGCATCGTCCTGGTGGATCCCTTCTACGGCCTCAGCGCACTCGAGAATGGGCAAACCCATGTTGAAGGCGTTGCGGTAGAAGATGCGGGCAAAACTCTTCGCTACCACGCAGGCAATGCCGGCATGTTTGATGGCCAGGGGGGCGTGTTCCCTGGAGGAACCGCAGCCGAAATTTTCCTCGGCCACAAAGATGTCTCCGGGCTGAATCTTCTCGAGAAATTTCGGGTCGATATCTTCCATAAGGTGGGAAGCCATTTCCGCCGGATCCGTCGTATTGAGATAACGGGCAGGAATGATGGCATCGGTATCGACATTCGCCCCGAATTTCCAAGCTCTTCCTTTGTAAATCATAAATCCTCCTAATACTAATTTAACCACAGAGGGCACGGGGATCACAGCGATATAAAAATCTTAAAAAAAACAATTTAGGACACAGATAGCCATGGTCTTCCGTTAAGCGGCCACTCCCAATTCTTCCGGACCGCCAATCCTCCCCAGAATGGCCGAAGCTGCCGCCACAGCCGGGTTAGCCAGATAAACCTCGCTCTCCGGATGGCCCATCCGTCCCACGAAATTGCGATTGGTCGTGGTCACAGCGCGCTCCCCCTTGCTTAAGATGCCCATATAACCGCCCAGGCAGGGACCACAGGTCGGGGTGCTGATGACCGCATGGGCGTCCAGAAAGATTTCGAACAGGCCTTCTTTCAAAGCTTGACGGTAGATCTCCTGGGTCGCCGGGATGATGATCAACCGCGTAAAAGGTGCTCGTTTCCTTCCTTTGAGAACACGGGCCGCCGTGCGCAAGTCTTCCAAACGCCCGTTGGTACAGGAACCGATGACCGCCTGATCGATGACCACTCTGCCCACCGCACTGATGGGCTTGACATTGGAGGGCAGATGAGGAAAGGCTACCTGAGGCTCAATCCGGGTGACATCGATATCTATGGTTTGAATGTACTTGGCCTCGCCATCACTATAGTGAAATTTATAGGGCCGTTTGGCTCGGCTTTGCACGTACTCTTTGGTTAATTTATCGGGCGCAATAATCCCATTTTTGCCACCGGCCTCGATCGCCATGTTGGCCATGGTCAAACGACTATCCATGGAAAGATTGGCAATGGCCTCCCCGGTAAATTCTATCGCCCGGTATAAAGCCCCGTCCACGCCGATCTTGCCGATGGTGTAAAGAATCAGATCTTTCCCGTCCACCCAGGGGCGGCGCTTCCCCTGATAGATCATTCTGATGGTTTCTGGCACCCGAAACCAGGCCTCGCCAGTGATCATGGCCGCAGCAAAATCCGTCGAACCCACGCCCGTGGAGAAAGCACCCAGCGCCCCGTAGGTACAAGTATGGCTGTCCGCTCCGATGACGAGGTCGCCGGGAAGGACCAGTCCTTGTTCGGGGAGCAGGGCATGTTCGATGCCCATTTCTCCCACTTCATAATAATGGGTTAAATTCTGTTCTCGGGCAAACTGGCGCATGAGCTGGCATTGCTGGGCCGACTTAATGTCTTTGTTCGGAACGAAATGATCGGGAATGAGGACGATCTTGTCCGGATCAAAAACTTTCGTGGCTCCGGTCCGGCGGAATTCCTCGATGCCGATGGGCGCGGTAATGTCGTTGCCCAGAACCAAATCGACCCGGGCGTTGATCAGTTGCCCGGGTTCGACTTCCCGGAGGCCGGCATGTTCGGCCAGAATCTTTTCGCTAATGGTCATCGGTCGAATCATTTTCAAACTCCCTTGATACGCTTTTGGTACTCTAATTTATTCAGTCCATTGATATAGGCTTTGGCCGCAGCAATGATGATATCGGTATGGGCCCCTTGCCCGGTGACCCGGATTCCTTCTTCTTCCAGGATCACCGTGACCTCCCCCTGGGCATCCGTACCGCCGGTGATGGCGTTGATCAAAAACTTGAGTAGGTGACTTTTGGTCTTGGTAATCTTGGAAATCGTTTTGTAGGCCGCATCGACCGGGCCATCCCCAAATCCCGCTTCCTGATAGAGTTTTCCTCCGATCTCGATCTGAACCGTGGCCGTGGGTACAGTTACCGAACCGCTGACCACGTTGAGGTTGACCAATTTGAATAGGTCGGGAATGCGCAGAATTTCATCGGCAATAATAGCTTCCACGTCTTCATCGAAGACCTGCTTCTTTTTATCGGCCACTTCCTTGAAGCGCTGGAAGGCCTGATTCAGGTGGGCTTCGCTGAGTTCATAGCCCAGGGTCTTAATCTTCTCCCGGAAAGCATGGCGGCCCGAGTGCTTGCCCAGAACCAGAGTGGACTGGGAGATGCCTACGGATTCCGGGCGCATAATTTCATAAGTGGTCTTCTCCTTCAGCATTCCATCCTGGTGGATGCCGGCTTCATGAGCAAAGGCGTTAGCGCCTACGATGGCTTTATTGGGGGGGACGAGAATACCCGTAATGCCGGAGAGGAGCCGGCTTGCCGGGTAAATCTGTTCGGTTACGACTCTCACCTGGTAAGAAAAGAAATCGCGCCGCGTCTTCAAAGCCATAACGATCTCTTCCAAGGAAGCATTGCCGGCCCGCTCCCCGATTCCATTAATGGTGCACTCTATCTGGCGGGCACCGCTTTCCACGGCCGTCAGGCTGTTGGCTACGGCCATTCCCAGATCGTTGTGACAGTGAATGGACAGGATGGCTTTATGGATGTTTTTCACTTTTTGGCGGAGAAATGTAATCAGTTTTCCGTATTCCGTGGGGATGATGTAACCCACAGTGTCCGGGATGTTGACGATGGTGGCGCCGGCTTCAATGGCCGCCTCGACGACCCGAGCCAGATATTCGGGGTCGGAGCGAGTTGCATCCTCTGCGGAAAATTCTACTTCCTGGGTATACCGCTTGGCGTAAGCCACGGCGCGGCCCGCTTCTTCCAAAACTTCCTCGCGGCTCTTGCGCAGCTTATATTGCAGGTGAATATCCGAGGTAGCGATGAATACATGGATGAGCGGATTGCGGGCGTATTTCAGCGCTTCCCAAGCCCGGTCGATGTCTCCCGGCGTTGTTCGGGACAAGCCGGCGATTTGCGTCTCCTGGACTTCCTGGGCAATGCGCTTAACCGATTCGAAATCTCCCGGCGAGCTACTGGGGAAACCCGCCTCGATCACATCCACGTTTAAACGCTCGAGTTGGCGGGCAAGCATTATTTTTTCATCCAGATTCATGCTGGCGCCTGGGGACTGCTCCCCATCGCGCAGCGTGGTATCGAAGATACGAATTATCTCCATGGCTGAAACCCTCTTTTAACTGCAAAAAATGATAACCGACTGCTTCTTTGTCTCCTGGGTTTGCATTTCTCCTCGCCCTTTCGAATTAAACGGCCTTTTCCTCCGGCAAAAGAGGCCTGGACGCACGCCGGTGACGGAGGAATATGATGGCCATGATAGGGCCAGAGATGGCATAGATCAGAAAGAGGCCAAAGAGAGTGTATTCGGGTTCGTAGGCCACAACGATGATTAGCAGAATGGCGATCACCAGCCAGCGAAAAGGTTTGCGACGGAAGAGCTCGATGTCCTTGAACCCATAATACTTCACCGTACTCACCATCAAAAAAGCCAAAATATAAGTGGCGATGAGGACCGTCAGGTGTTTACTGACCCCTGTATCGCCCAGTTTGTAAAAGACCAGGATTCCGGTGGCAATCAGGCCGGCGGCTGCCGGTATCGGCAGGCCGCTGAAATAGCGGCTTTCCACTGTATTCACCTGAATATTATAGCGGCCCAGGCGCAGGGCTCCACAGACCACGTAGAGAAAAGCAGCCAGCCAACCCAGGCGCCCAAAAGGCTCAAGGGCCCAGGCGAAAACCAGCATACCCGGGGCGACGCCAAAGGCGATGACGTCGGCCAGGGAATCAAATTCTACGCCGAAGCGGCTGGTCGTATGCGTATAGCGGGCAACCCTCCCATCCATTCCATCCAATAGGCCGGAAATCAAGATGAAGATGGCCGCTGTGTAAAAATCTTCTTGCAGGGTACGGAGGAGTGAAAAAAAACCACAAAAAAGGCTGGTGGCGGTGAAGAGGTTGGGGAGAATATAGATCCCCTTGCGCATGCTGTCGATTTTTTTTCTGCGTTCTTTCTTCTCCCGCCTCATGTTAAGACCCCTAATATCGTTTGCCCGCCCAAAACTTTTTGGCCGATCTGGGCCTGAAGGCGGGTGTTGGCGGGTAAATAGACATCCACCCGGGACCCGAAGCGGATCATTCCGAACCGGCACCCCCGCTCCACCACATCTCCTTTCTTAATCCAACAGACAATCCGCCGAGCGATTAAGCCGGCGATTTGGACGAACAATAAGCGGGTTCCATCCGGAGCTTCCATCAGCAGGGCATTCTGCTCATTCATCGTAGAAGCTTTATCTAAATTGGCCCGGATAAATTTTCCCGTGTGATAGGAGGAATCGATAATGCGCCCGGTCAGAGGGATACGGTTTACGTGAACATTGAAAAGGGACATGAAGATGCTCACTTTAAGGGTTGGCCCTTTTAGCAAGTATTCTTCCCAACAAGGTTCTACCTTGATGATTTTTCCGTCGGCTGGCGCAAGAACGGCCTTCTCTCCCGGGGGAATGGATCGCTCTGGGTCCCGGAAAAAATAGACAACAAAAAGGGTGAGGAGCGAGAAAAACCCCGCGCAGGCCGTAAACCACAGAATCCAAAGGATCAAAGAGAGGGCGGCCAAGGGGAGAATGAAAATAGCCCCCTCCTTGGCCACGGGGATTCTTAGGGTGGACCGCCTCACACTTTCCCCTTGGGTTTGATCCAGGGCATCATGGCCCTTAATTCTTTACCGACTTTTTCGATGAGATGCTCCGCTTCTTCCTTTTTCCTGGCATTGTAGATGGGCCGTCCGGCCTGATTCTCCAGGATCCAGTTTTTGGCGAAGGTGCCATCTTGAACGTCACGGAGGAGTTTCTTCATGATCTGGCGGGTTTCCTGGGTAATAACCTTGGGGCCGGCATAATAGTCGCCGTACTCAGCGGTATCGCTCACAGAATAGCGCATCCAGCTCAATCCTCCCTCATAGATCAAATCGACTATGAGTTTAAGTTCATTCAGGCACTCAAAGTAGGCAATTTCGGGCTGGTATCCAGCCTCTACCAGGGTATCAAACCCGGCTTTAATCAGCTCAGTGACTCCCCCGCAGAGAACCGCTTGTTCCCCCAATAGGTCGGTCTCGGTTTCTTCTTTAAAGGTGGTCTCGATGACCCCTGCCCGCGTACAGCCGATGCCTTTGGCGTAGGCCAAAGCGGTTTTCTTTGCTTTCTTGGTATGGTCCTGGAAAATCGCCAGCAGCCCGGGAACTCCAGTGCCGGTCTCGAATTCCCGCCGGAGAATATGGCCTGGGCTCTTGGGGGCAATCATGATCACATCCACCTGGGGTGGAGGAACGATCTGATGATAATGAATGTTGAACCCATGGGAAAAAACCAGGGTCTTACCCGGTTTTAAATTGGGCTTAACGTCTTTTTGGTAGAGGACGGCCTGAACATTATCTTGGGCCAGAATCTGGATCAGGTCTCCCTGGGCGGAGACTTCCGCAGCCGTCATGGGCTTGAAACCGTGCTTCTTGGCCAAAGCATAGTTTTCGGTTCCTTCCAGCTCGGCTACGATGACATTCACTCCGGAATCCCGTAAGTTCAGGGCCTGGGCGTGGCCCTGGCTGCCGTACCCGATAATGGCCACTTTTTTTCCTTTAAGTACGTTCAGATCCGCATCTTTGTCGTAGTACATTTTTGCCATATAATTCCTCCTTAAAACAAGATAATTGAGTGATTTGTTTAACGATTAAGATTTTTGCAGGTCTTTTTCCCGCATCCCACTCGCATTGGCCCCTTCTTTGCGGACCCGGGTGATCGCTACTTTCCCCGTGCGCACAATTTCCATGATGCCGATGGGAACGAGAAGGTCAATGACGGCCTGGATCTTTTTTTCATCTCCGGTAATTTCCAGGGTAAAGGATTTGGGGGAAACGTCCACCACCTTCCCCCGGAAGATGTCTACGATCCGTAGAACTTCAGCGCGCGAGGTCGTCTCGGCTGTTACTTTGATCAGGGCCATTTCCCGTTCCACATAATCAGAACCCGTAAGCTCGAGAACTTTGATCACGTTGACCAGTTTGTTCAGTTGTTTAATGATCTGTTCAACGATTTGGACGTTCCCGCGGGTGACCAGAGTCATCCGGGAAATAGACGGATCTAAGGTCTCGGCCACATTTAGGCTCTCGATGTTAAAACCCCGGCCACTAAAGAGTCCGGAGATCCGGGAGAGGACTCCCGGTTCATTATCCACTAAAACCGATATAACGTGTCGCATTTTCCCCTTATACCAGAAGCATTTCGGTCAAGGCCGCGCCGGCCGGAACCATGGGATAAACACATTCGTCCCGATCCACTACGAAATCCATAACCACGGGCTGGCGAATCGCCAGGGCCTCGCGGATGACCGGTTCAACTTCTTCCGGCTTGGTTGCCCGCAGGCCAACGGCCCCGTAAGCTTCGGCCAGCTTGACGAAGTCAGGAGCGACCTCGAATAGGGTTTGGGAATAGCGCTGAGCGCAGAAAAGCTGTTGCCATTGGCGCACCATGCCCAGGCAGTGGTTGTTCAACACCGCCACCTTCACCGGAAGTTTATATTGAACGGCCGTGGCCAACTCCTGAATGTTCATCTGGAAGCTTCCGTCGCCAGCGATATCGATGATGGTTTTATCCGGGAAGGCCACCTGCGCGCCAATGGCGGCAGGGAAACCATAACCCATCGTGCCTAAACCGCCAGAAGTGATCAACGTTCGCGGCTGGGTAAAGGTAAAAAATTGGGCTGTCCACATCTGATTCTGGCCTACTTCCGTGGTGATGATGAAGTTGCCCCCCGTGATTTCTCGGGTAATTTCGTTGATCTTTTTTACAACGAATTGGGGTTTAATGCAGGGGCCGGATTTATAAGTTAACGGGGACGTTTTCATCCATTCCCCAATCTGCTTTAACCAATCTGCCCGCGCTTGGAGCCAATCCTGAGCGGGTTCTTCCTCGAAGAATTTGAGCATCGCTTTGAGGACATTCTTGACATCGCCGACGATGGGAATGTCCACGAGAACATTCTTGGAGATGGAAGTGGGGTCGATGTCGATATGGATTTTTTGCGAGCGGGGAGAAAACGTTTCCACCTTGCCCGTTACCCGGTCGTCAAACCGGGCTCCAACCGCAATGAGCACATCACAATGGGTGATGGCCATATTGGCCTGAAAGGTTCCATGCATGCCGAGCATGCCCAAGAAGAGAGGGTTCGTTCCCGGGAAGCCTCCCAATCCCATGAGGGTCGTCGTTACAGGAATGGAAAACTTTTGGGCCAAGGAAGCAAGTTCTTTGGAAGCGTTGGAGAGGATGACTCCTCCCCCGGCGTAAATCAGGGGCTTTTGGGCTTGAGCAACGAGTTTAACCGCTCTTCTGATCTGCCCAGGATGACCCTGGTAAGTTGGATTATAGCTGCGCATCTTGGCCTTGGCAGGGTAGGAGAACTCCGTACTGTCGGCCATTACATCCTTGGGTAGATCCACAAGGATCGGGCCGGGCCTTCCTGTCCTGGCCAGATGGAAAGCCTGTTTAACGATCGCAGCCAGGTCCTTGACATCTTTGACCAGATAATTGTGCTTGGTGCAGGGACGGGTGATGCCGACAATATCTGCTTCCTGGAAAGCATCGTTGCCGATGAGCATGGTGGGCACTTGACCGGTGAAGACCACCAGAGGAACCGAATCCATGTAGGCGGTGGCGATGCCGGTTACGGCATTGGTGGCGCCGGGGCCGGAAGTCACCAGGCAAACCCCCACTTTGCCCGAAGAGCGGGCATACCCATCGGCTGCATGCACGGCTCCTTGTTCATGGCGCACAAGGATATGGCGGATTTCTTCGGAATATTTTAACAGCGTGTCGTAAATGCTTAGGACAGCTCCTCCGGGAAAACCGAAGATTGTATCCACCCCTTCCAGCTTCAGACTCTCAAAGAGAATTTCCGCTCCCGTTTTCTTCAAACCTTTACCCCCGTGCACCCTGGGATCGGTATTTACCGAGAATGGCCTCGATCCGATCGCGGCCAGCAAGTTTCAGTTTTTGGATTTTTTTTCGTTCCACTTCTTCCTCCGGGGTGAGATACAAATGACGATTCAATTCCGCAAGTCTGCGTTCAAATGCTTCATGCTCATCCATATGTCGCTTCAGCTCGGGGTCGCTGGAGATGTACTTCTGGACGAGTTCCAGGTCGCGCTTCTCCATCGCCTCTCCTCCTTTTCAAAAAATAGCAATCGATTGCAAGAATAAATTTAATATTTTATACTAAAAAAGCCCATTTGTCAAATCTGGGGACCTAAGGCTTAAGCCGCCAGGCCCATTGAACCCTCAATGCTTCATTCTCAATCCTCATTCACGGAGGTACGATGAATTCTGTTAAAAGAGACCAAGATTTAAGCTGGGAGCCTCATCCCTTTTTGCCCATTCAGATCAAGCTGCTGGTTACCCGGAAATTGGATCAGGCCGATGTGACCTGCTTCCTGGTTAAAATTCCCGTGGGCAAGGAGATCCCCGAGCATACCCATGAAATCCAGGAGGATATAATTTTTCTCCTTTCCGGAAAAGGGAAAATGTGGATTGACGGCACCGGAGATTTCGACATCGAAAAAGGCACTTTTGTCCGGGTCCCTAAAAATACCCGGCATAGGATCTATGGTGTCACCGAAGAGATTTTGAATTACGATGTCTTTGTCCCTCCGTTATTTTAATTCGGAGCGGGGTATTCCACTGATCTCGGCAATCACCCGGTCCATGGCCGCGGCCGGATCTTGTGCCAAGCGAACAGGGCGGCCGATGACGATATAGTCCGCACCGAAGGTGATGGCCTCCTTGGCGGTCATGACCCGTTTTTGGTCGTCTTGGCCGGGTGCGGCAAAGGCCGGACGGATGCCGGGGGTTACGATATGGAATCGCGCTCCACAGCGCTGGCGTACGGAAATGATTTCCTGGGGCGAAGCAACCACCCCATCGATTCCTGCCTTTTGGGCCAATTCAGCCAGGTGGACGACCTGCTCCGATACCGGCCCGATCCAACCTATCTCTTTGAGGTTCTCTTCGTCCAAGCTGGTCAGAATGGTAACGGCCAAGATTATGGGCTGCGGCCGATTCAACTTTTCGGCTACATTGCGGCAACGCTGCGCTGTTGTGCGCATCATTTCCATTCCGCCGGCGGCATGAAGGTTGAACATTGTCACCCCCAATTTAACGGCTTCTTCCGCCGCCCGGGCGACTGTGTTGGGAATATCATGCAGTTTAAGGTCGAGAAAAACATCCCCGCCTTCTTCTTGAACCGCTTTTACCGCCTCTGGACCGAAGGCGGTGAAAAGCTCCAGTCCAACCTTAAACAACCCTACCCGGTTTTTCAGCAATCCCACGAAACGGCGCACTTCTTCTAAAGTGGCCACATCGAGAGCAAAGATAATCTTTTGGCGAACGACTTCCCTCATTTTCCTTCCTCGTTCTTTTCCTGCGCAATTCTCCCCTTGGGTTTTGCCGGGGTCACTTTGCCGGCGGCGATTTCCCGCAGGGCCAGGACAATTTCTTTATTGTCCGTTTGCACGCGGGGATTGGACCCCTTGAGCAATTGTTTCGTCCGGGCGGTTGCCAGCAGCACCAAACCGAAACGATTGGGAACCTTTTTTAAACAATCTTCTACTGAAATACGAGCCATTTTCTCCTCCTCTTGGGATTTGGATTAGACGAATTTTCAGGATTTATTTAGCGGTAAGTATTTCATCTACGAACTCGCTCATCCTTTCTCGCCGACAGTGTTCTGCCAGGATGACGGCTTGCAATTGTTCCTGAGCTTTTTCCAGTTCATCATTGACGATCAGATAGTCATACCCGTAAGCCTCAGCCATTTCGGCTTTCGCTTTCCCCAGACGATCTTCCCTGTCCGCTTTTCTTTCGGTCCGGCGGTGGGACAATCTCCTTTCCAGTTCCTCTAAGGAAGGAGGGAGGACGAAGATGAAGACCCCTGGCAACCTTTTTTCGCGTATCTGCTTCGCCCCCTGTCCGTCTATATCCAGGATAACATCCCGGCCATCCGCCAAGACTTTTTCCACCACAGCTCGTGATGTGCCGTAGCGATGGCCATAGATCTCTGCCCATTCCATGAATTCACTACGATCGATCATTTGTTGAAATTCTTGGGGGGAGGTGAAATGGTAATCTCTACCGTCTTCATCCCCGGGGCGTTGTTGGCGAGTGGTATGAGAGATAGAGTAATGAAGACCAGGAAAGATTCGGGTCATCGCCCGGCAGAGGGTCGTCTTCCCCGTCCCCGAGGGAGCAGAGACGACGAACACCAGCCCTTTCTTTTTCTTATCCATTAGCATCTCACCGCAGAGTACGCTGAGACCGCAGAGGAATCAATAAAACTAAAAATCAATTTTTATTCCTTGTGGGTCTTTGGTTTAATAAAAACTCTGCGGTCTCTGTGGTTAAATATTTTTTAAATTATTCCACGTTCTGAACCTGCTCGCGAATCTTCTCCAGCTCACCTTTAATACCCACGGCCAACTGGGCAATCCCGGCATCATTGGCTTTCGAGCCTATGGTGTTAGCTTCCCGATTTATTTCCTGGAGGAGAAAATCTAACTTTCTCCCCATGGGTTCAGGACGGTCCAGCATTTCCCGAAACTGATTGAGATGACTACCAATACGCACCAATTCCTCATTGAGGTCGCTGCGTTCCGCCAGGTAGGCCACTTCCTGCGCCAATCGGGCTTCATCGATTTGGAGTCCCCCGCACAGCTCCTGAACCCGCTGGGCCAGTCGGTCGCGGCAAGCGCGCAGCGCCAACGGGGCTTTTTCTTCAATTCCCTGTAACATTTCCTCCACGATTTTCAGTCGGTTCAAGAAATCCTGGCGGAGCATCAGGCCTTCCTCACGGCGCATGTTTTCCAGCTGCCCCAGCGCCCCCTCCAGGGCTTCCTGCAAGGCGGCCCATTCTTTTTCCAGGTTCGTTTCCACTTCTTTCCGAGTGAAAATCTCTTTGTAGTTGGACAGGGTTTCTATGCGGATTTCCCCGGGGATCCCCAAATTTTCCTGCAAAGCCTGTAAGGCCTGGTAATAGTCACGGGCCAAGTTTAGGTCCAATTCCAACTTTTGTTCCACGGGGGAAGAGTCGCCGCTTTGTACGAAAACCTCAATCCGTCCCCGGGAAACCCGCTGTTTGACGTAATTCCGTATCTGCCCTTCCAGAGCGTTCAGCCTTCGGGGTAGGTGCGGTAGAATGTCGCAGTAGCGGTGGTTGAAGGACTTGACCTCCACTTCCACCCGTTGCCCTTCTTCCTGCCATTCCCCCCGGCCGTAGCCGGTCATGCTTTTGATCATAATTTCACCTTAAAGGATGCAAGGGTTTTTCAACTGCCACAGGTAACGCTTGCGCAGAAGATTGATCAGGCCGATCAATGGTTGGGAAGCATAATCCGGATAAGTCCAGGGCAGGGAAGTAAAAGCCCCCTTTTGGAACCATAACGTCAAATCCCCGTAAATTCCCTGTCCGAGGTAAACCCTGTGGCTATAATCCTTCCCCGTGGCCAGGATAAACTTGGAAGCCGCCATGTACCCTGGATCGATATTTACTTTCCGCCCCTCCCGTTCATTTAGGAACTTTGATTCCAAGGCGTTCGTCCAGATTTTTATCTCCGGCAACTGATCGGGTGCAATCAAGGGCCCAAACCCGGCCAGCCTGCGCTTAAGGCCTCTACCCATTTCCGGTTCGTAATAGGAGGTGAAGTCAAAGGGTAAAGGTTCAGTCAAAAAATCCACTGCCCCGTATTGCCGGTCGGCCTCAGATATTGCCGCAGTGAAAACTTCCTCTTCCCCAAAGATAAAACTCATCACCAACTTCACGGGCTGGGGAGAACGGGGCAAGCTCATAACATACCCTCAGGGGTTGGACCCTACTCTTTTGCGCCTTTCCCGGATGCCATTTTTTACAGCATCTTCCAGTTCTGACGCTTTGATGGTCGCCGTCCCGATTTCTCCCACGACGATTCCGGCCGCGATATTGGAAAGTATTGCAGCTTCCTTGGCGGTGGCCCCGCTGGCCATGGCCAACGTGAGTACCGAGATTACCGTATCCCCCGCCCCGGTAACATCATAAACCTCTTGGGCCATCGTGGGGATGTGGGTTACTTCTCCGTTGCCCTGAAAAAGGGTCATTCCTTTTTCTCCCCGGGTGATCAAAACAGATTGGGCTTGCAACCGCTGCAGCAGGGTCCGGCCCACCGCCATGAGATCTTCCTCGCTCATAATCCAGCGTCCGCTCGCTTCCGCCGCCTCGTAATGGTTGGGAGTTATGATGGTTACTTCACGGAAAAGGGGAATATTTTTTACTTTTGGATCCACCGTCAAAATTTTCCCGGCTCTTTGAGTCAGGGAACGTACCCCCTCCATCAAAGGTTCACAAATGACCCCTTTTCCGTAATCGGAGACCAGAACGGCATCCAATTCATTGATCCCCCCTTCCAGCAGCGAAAGGATCTGCTTAATACTTTCCGGACGAATGGGCCGGGTAATTTCCCGGTCGTAGCGGACCACCTGCTGATGTTGGGCGATGATCCGCGTCTTCACTGTGGTAACCCTTTCTGGTTCGACGATGACTCCTTTGGTTCCCAGATCCATCTTGTGCAGGTCATGGATCACTTTCCGCCCCATCTCGTCATTGCCCACCATTCCCGCCAGTAAAACTTTCCCGCCGAGGGTGTGGATATTGTTAGCCACGTTTCCGGCCCCCCCCAGACGCAAACTTTCGGAGGTCACGCTCACTACGGGGACCGGTGCTTCCGGAGAGACCCTGGAAACATTGCCCCAAATATATTCATCCACCATTAGGTCCCCGATGACCATGATCCGGGCATTGGGGAACTTGGAAATAAAAGGAAGTAATGAGTTATGATTCACCTCGCCTGCTCCTTTTTGACCCTGTTAGCGCAAGGGCTGATTCCACCCTTTGCAGCACTCTTTCTTTGCCCAGGAGAATAAAAATTTTTTCTAATTCCGGGCCGCGAATTTTCCCCGTCAAGGCCGCCCGCAAAGGCATGAAAAGGCCCCGTCCAGAAAGATTTACCCGCTTGGCCAAAGTGGATACGATCCGTTTATAATTACCGGCGCTGATCTCGGCAACGGTTTGGAGTTCTTCCTTCATCGCCTGCAGGACTTTCCCACTTTCTTCTTTTTGGAGAAGGCTTTGGGCTTCGGGCTCTACTGTCCTGACCTCCTCGCTAAAAATCGATAAGTGCTCGTCGAGCTGGGAGAGGTTATCCACCTCCTCCCAGATTACGTCCAGGGCGGCTTTCCACCATGCCTCCCCCATTTTTTCAATATTTATACCTTTTTTTTGCAAGAATGGCCAGGCCAGCTCCAGTTTTTTCTCCTCCGCCAGTCCTTTCAAATGGTTCCGGTTTACCCACTTTAGCTTCTCAAAATTGAAGATTGCGGAACTGCGGGATACTCGTTCCAAAGAAAATTTCTTGATCAGTTCTTCCAAGCTAAAAATCTCCTGGGCGTCTTCGCTGGACCAGCCCAGCAAAGCCAAGTAATTGGCCAGGGCTTCGGGCAGATACCCCTCCTCCCGAAAATGAGCGACGTTCGTGGCTCCATGGCGTTTACTCAAAGGGGTTCGGTCTGACCCCAGGATTAAAGGAAGGTGGGCGAATTGGGGTGGAAGAAATCCCAGCGTATTGTAAAGGAGAAGTTGACGGGGGGTGTTCGTGAGGTGATCTTCCCCTCGAATGACATGGGTAATGGCCATCAGGCCGTCGTCTACTACCACGGCGAAGTTGTAAGGAGCTCCCCCATCGGAACGCAAAATTATGAAATCTCCCATTCTTTGCCCATCAAAAGAAACTCGCCCTTTTACCAGGTCTTGAAATTCAATGGTCCGGGCCTCCATTTTAAACCGCAAAGAGGCCGGGCGACCGGCGGCAGAAAACGCCTGCTCTTCTTCTGCGGTTAAATTTCGGCAACGGCCATCATATAGGGGAGGAATCCCTTTGGCCAAAGAGCGCTTGCGCTTTTC
>JAOUFX010000147.1 GCA_029857975.1 Deltaproteobacteria bacterium
TAAGAGGGGGGGCTGGGCATGTTGGGAGGAAGGATCCTGGCCGCTCTGGCAAGCGCAGCCTGAACATCCTGGGCGGCCGCATCCATATCCCGGCTCAGGCTAAACTGCAGCGTGATCGAAGAGATGCCCAGACCATTGGTGGAGGTCATGGAATCCAGACCGGCAATAGTAGAAAATTGGCGTTCCAGGGGAGTGGCCACGGCCGAGGCCATCGTCTCCGGACTGGCCCCGGGCAGCCGGGCCGAGACGTGGATCGTGGGGAAATCCACGCTGGGGAGGTCGCTTATCGGAAGTTCTCGATACCCGATAATGCCGAAGAGCAGGATGGCCAGCATGAGGAGCGTTGTCGCAATAGGTCGGCGAATAAAAAGGGCGGCGATGTTCATGGAAGCTTTCCTCGCTCGCCGGATTCCTTCTTTATTTCTACTTTCCCTCCCGCGACGAGCCGGAGTTGGCCGGTGGTCACCACTGTTTCCCCGGGCTGGAGTCCCTTGGCCACCACGGTCAGGCCATCGAGGGAACGGTCCACGGCCACGGGGCGGGACTCCACGGTCAGATCGGGTTTGACCACAAAAACGTATGGACCTTCCTGTCCGGTCTGAATCGCCTGCGATGGAACCAAGATAGCGTTGGGCCGAGTGGTTAACGTCAAGATGACGTCTACATATTGTCCCGGCCAGAGCCGCTTCTCGTGGTTCTCAAAGGTTCCTTTAAGCTTTATCGTTCCCGTGGCGGTGTCCACAGCATTATCGACAAAGGTTAGGATCCCTTGCTCTGGAGGCTTCTCATCACCCGGGATTACCGCCTCCGCTTTGAGCGCTCCGGCCATCATGTGCTTTTTGATCTCCGGCAGGTTTTGCTCGGGAAGGGCAAAGGTGACATAAATGGGGGTGATTTGATTAATAAGGACGATGGGGACATCGTTGGCCTTAATGATATTTCCCGGCTGAACCAGAAGGCTCCCGGTGCGTCCACTGATGGGGGCGCGGATGGAACAATAATCGAGCTGAATTCTGGCAGTCTCCACGGCGGCCCTGGATGCCCGAACGACTGCCCTAGCGGTTTCCACGGCGGCTTTGTCGGCTCGCAGAGCAGCTTGGGCATTTTCAATGGCGGCCTTGTCGGCCTGCACCATCGCCGCAATAGACTCCGAGTTGGTGCGGACCTGATCGTACTGTTCTTTGGCCACATAGCCTTTCTCCGCAAGAAAGGCATAACGCTTCGTCTGCTCTTCGGCATTCTTGGCTTGGGCCAAATTCTTAGCCAGGTTGGCTTCAGCCTGGGTTACCTGCGCGAGGTCTCTCGTCAGGTTGGCTTCAGCCTGCTGCACTAAGGCTTGGTCCCTTTCCAGATTCGCTTCGACCTGTCTGAGGGCAGCCTCGAAGGGTCGAGGGTCGATGGACAAAAGCCGGTCATCTTTTTGCACATCCTGCCCTTCTTTAAAGTAAACCTTCCCCAGCTCCCCTTCGACCAAGGCCCTGATTGATACCGCAGAGTAAGCTTCCACTTTTCCGATGGCCCGCAGTTGTGCAGGAACATCTTTCTGGATTACCGTCGCCACGCTAACGGGGGCAGCGGAGGGCCTTTTCTCTTGCACCTTGCTTTCGCTGGTACAAGATATCAGTATGATAATTGAAAGGAATCCGATTCCCAGAGCTGCCAAGGGAGGCAGGGGGAAAAATCTCTTTCTTCGCGTCTTGCTGCACTGATAAGAAGATATCATTAAAAGTCCTCGCAGTCTATTTAAGTATCCAAATTTATTATTAGACGAAACCGCTGACAATATCAGCGGGGGGGCGGGGGGAGCGGGGGGAGTTTATTGTTGTTCACTTTTTCTTCCCCGCAGTGTCACGAGCAAGATCTCACTGGCACGCCAAAGACGCATGCGCGGTCCCCATGTGCCTGTGCCGCGGCAGACGATGACTGTCATGCCGTCTACCTCATGCTGTCCGTCCAACAGTGGGTAGACGAGGCGGGCTAGATACCCAAATGGCCAGACCTGTCCGCCATGAGTGTGACCACAAAGCATCAAACCCGCACCAAGACTGGCCGCCTTTTCGGCCTGCCACGGCGTGTGAGAGAGGAGGATGGTAGCACCCGGAGGCCGACCTGCGAACGCCTGGGTGATAAAATCGCCCTCCTGGGCGGCCCTGCGTTTGGCGGTTAGATCGTCCACGCCTACCAAGACGAAACCAGGCCGGGCTTCGGCCCATCCATTGCGCAGCACTTGGATATTCGTCTCCCCAAACAGGGGCAGGCTGTTTTCGCCGCCCCCGTGGATCTCATGGTTGCCCGGGACGGCCCAGACGCCTAGCGGTGCAGAGAGACGGCGCAGAACCGGAAGAAGCTCGGCATGGGGCCGACCGTGTCCTTCGAAGACATCGCCGAGCAGGACCACGAGATCTGGCCGCAGCGCCTGGACCTGGGCGACCCGTCCCTCCAACCATTGCTTACCGAGGAGCGAGCCGAGGTGCAAGTCGGACATGGCGGCGAGCACCAGGCCATTCATCTCAGCGGGAAGGCCGGCAATGCCCACCTCATATTTTTCCACTACTGGCGGCCTCAGGCCCTGAATGAGCGCGATCACACAAAACACCCCGCTGGCAACCAGAGCCCAGCCTCGCAGCGAGGGCGTTAGCCGAGGGAGGAAAAAACCGAAGCCCGTTAGAAGGTCCATCGCAAGAAGAGAGACGGAGGTTAGGAACAGCGCGGCCATCCAAGTCATGCCGAATAATTCCACCGCTCCGGCCAAGCCTCCTGTCCCGCCATGACCGAAAACGCGGGCGGACAAAAAAACTCCCCAGAGGACTATGCCTATCCCGATTAGAACCTTTCGGGGAACAAGGTGCTTCACAAATGGCACCGAGGAAGCGCGCCAGATGACGTAAATGTGCATCCATGTGCCTACGGAAAGGAGAATGATTCCGAACATGATCCCTCCGGCGAGAGAGTCCGTAATCCGGGCAAAACCCAATATCCAGCTGATCCTGAAAAATTGTCATCTCACTATTAGCTCTGGAAAATGGGAAGGCTTAAATCACAAAATATAAATCGTGAATCGAATATCGTCTTTCTTCATAACCTACGCCACTTCTTCCTGAAAAGCTATCAAGTTTTTGGCAACTAAATGGGAGTTGATCCCCAAAAGAACATTTTTAATGACATGCAATACGCTCCTGAAGTAAATCAGATACCGCGGGGCATTATAAAAACGTAAATCCATCTTCAAATTTGCATCCGCATTACCTCTTCGTAATATGAAATTATCGATTTTTCAATCATCAATAAGTACATGGCCGCCCACCACTAAAAATGACATTGCCAAGGTCACAAGAATACTTGCATGGAATTTAAATATTACCGGATGAAGAGACTTAGGGGCAAGCCGGTATTTGGTGATAATGCCTGAAAAACCCAAAAAGATCGCCAAAACCATCCCCAATTGTTGGAATGAGAGGGAAGCATATTCTGAAAGATACCAATGCAAGGAAGAAACTGCTATGGCAGCAATATTCGGGAGGTAGTGATATCTGCGTAGATTATTCTGCTGGAACCGAATGAATACTAGCAAAGCATTCTTAAATGATTTCCTGCCTCTGTCTTGATATATAACTCCCCTTAAGTAATTAAATATCTCATTGGGTAAGCTGATAACCTTTCTCATGAGCAATGGCCTCTCCCCTTTGTACGGCATAGCCAACCCCCACCTCACCGTATAAAAAATATTCTTTCCTGACACGACGAACCCTTTTACCGAAAGAATGCAGAACATAGTCTACATCCTGCCAAGGCCGTTTCCTCCTGCCCATCAAAGCGCTATGCCCGCAATAGGGATAGCTGTTCAGAACGGCCAAATCAGGAACCACTCCGGCCCTGAGTGGATTCAGGTGGATATAGCGAACCAGCTCCTCCAGATAGGTCTCTTCTTGGCATACAATTGATTTATACCGGTTTTGCAGCAGATGCCCATGGCGCTTGTGACGGCGGTTGAAACTGACCACATACCCGGTCAGCAATCTCTCCATCAAAGTGGCAAGGGGAACTTCTCCCGTCCGCAAAAGAAAGTGAGCATGATTCGGTAGAAATGCCCAGGCATAGCATCCCATCTTTGTTTCCAGCAGAAGATTTCCCAACCGCTCAAGAAAATTCTCCCGATCGTAATTATCCCGAAAGATCTTTCGGCGTTCAATATCCCTGATGATAATATGATGAATAACTCCCGGAGCATCAAGACAAAAGAAATCATCTATGAAGTGTCAAACTTTAGGAGGCCCCCGGCAGAGCCGCGAGTTCCCCCGTAAAATTTGGATTATGATTTAAGTCATACGGGTCTTTAGGAGTTTTGATAACATTTTTTCTCATGCCAGTTATAGACCTCCGGGAGAGCTGGAGGTTTGAGAAACGTTACCCGCCCAGAACGACATGAAAACCGCCGTCATCGAAAGGAGGCCTTAACCCGGGCGTTGACCCAGGCATCCCGGAAAGGTCCAACTCCGTGAAGTCCCAGGGGAGGACCGTGTTTTCCTCAGACGGAACAGGGGGCAAGGATTTTGGAGGATCATAAAAGGGGAGAAAGAATGGCCAAAAGAGGTACTATGGGAAGGCACGGTGAAAAAAAGGAGAGTCTGGAACCCGATGTCGGCTGGTTCAGCCTGAATCCTACGTGTTCCCGCCGGCAGACCTTGAAATGGGGCGGCCTGTCGGTCATCGGGATATCTGTACTCGGCCCGGTTCTCGCCCAAGGAGCAACCAGGCCTCTGATCATTATGGAACCGGCCCTGGGGCTCGTGGTCGCTGACCCGATGAAATGCGTCGGATGCGGCCGTTGCGAGCTGGCCTGTACCGAATTCAATGACGGGAAAGCCGCGCCGGCCATGTCGAGGATTAAAGTCGGCCGGAACCTCCATTTCGGGCCCGACGGGGTATCGGCCTGGCGCGAGGGACAGGGGAACTGGGGGAACGGGCTGGTGGTGCAGGACCTGTGCAAGCAGTGCCCGCACCCGGTGCCCTGCGCCAACATCTGTCCGGAGGATGCCATCGTATTGGCCCCTTCGGGCAATGCACGAATGGTCGACCCGGATAAGTGTACGGGCTGCAAGATATGCCTGAGGGCCTGTCCCTGGGAGATGATCTCCTTCGACCCCGATTCCCGCAAAGCCACCAAGTGCCACCTCTGTAACGGAAAACCGAAATGCGTGGCGGCCTGCCCGGCCCAGTCGCTCAGCTATGTCCCCTGGCGTGATCTGACCGCTCGGGTACCGCCTCGGCTTAAGAACACGGTTCAGCTTCCATCGGAGCGGTCCGTGGCCTGCCGGCAATGCCATCTGCCCGGCCAAACGAAGAACGTTAGTCAGGGGATCGAAATGTTCCAGGGCTGGGTGAAGGGAGGCAGACCCCTCTCCGCCCGGGAGTTCGGATTCAAGTGGATCGACCTGGCCGGCTCGATTTTGCTTCCCTTAGCGGTGGTCTCCGTGGTCGCCCATGCCGTGCTGCGGAAGGTGGTGAAACGATGAAAAGAATCTACCTCCATCCCCTGCCCCTGAGGATATGGCATTGGGTGAACGCCCTCCTGGTCATACTCCTCATCATCACCGGTATTCAGCTCCGGATCTCCGGGGTTCCATCTTTGGGACCTCGCCACCCCGCCCTCTGGGTGCACAAATACGCCGGCTGGGCGATGGCGGCATCATGTGTCTTCTGGATCGTGTACAGCCTGGTGAGCCGCAACCTGAGCCGGCAATATGCGGTCAGGAGGCGGGACCTCAAGGGGATCTTCCGCCAGGCAAAGTTTTATCTGATCTCAATCTTCCAGGGGGAAGAGAACCCCTTCCGGGCGACACCCGAGGAAAAATTCAATCCTCTCCAGAAGCTGGCATATGGCGCGATCATGTGCATCTTTACCCCGATCCTGGTGGTCACCGGCCTCCTCTTCAACGATATCCTCTTTTTCCGCAAATATATTCTCCTGTGGGACGTCGTGGGGGCATTGAATGCCATCCACGTGATGGGCGCGTACGTGTTTGCTCTTTACCTGGTCGTCCATATCTATATGGCGACCCTCGGCCGGACGGCGTCTTCTCACCTAAAGGCGATGATCGTGGGCTATGAGGAAGAGGCCGACGAACCCGGGGAGGAAGTCGGGCAAGGTATATCATAACCATCTCCTCTTTCGGGGTCACTTACACTTTCACTTGCGCATTTTTGTTGAGGGAAGGAAAGACCATGGCCAAATACGGAGGATGGGCCGGAAAGATGCTGCGCGTTGATCTGTCGACCGGCCGTACCTGGACCGAGGATTCCGTAGAGAAGTACAAGGACTATTTGGGCGGCACCGGGGTCGGATACAAGGTGATGTGGGATGAGGTCCCGGCGGGGACCAAGCCTCACGACCCCGACAACCGGATTATTTTCGCCGTGGGCCCGCTGGCCGGGACCGGCGCTCCCTGTAACGGCCGCACGGCCATCACCACCCTGTGGCCGACCTGCTGGCCGATCCCTCTGGTGGCCTCCGGACACATGGGCGGGCAGTTTGCCGCCATGCTGAAATATGCGGGGTACGATGCCATCATCATCCAGGGAAAAGCCGACCGCCCGGTATGGCTGGCGATCGTCGACCAAGAGGTGGAGATCCATGATGCCCGTCGGCTGTGGGGGCAGGGGATTCGCCGGACGACCGAGGCGATCTCTCAAATCATGGGTCCCGATTCGGTCGTGGCCGCCATCGGTCAGGCGGGTGAAAACCTGGTCCCCATGTCCGTGGTGATGAACTCCGTCTCCCACTCAGCGGGGGGAATCGGTTCGGTCATGGGGGCTAAGAACCTCAAAGCCATCGGGGTGCAGGGCACCGGCAGCGTCCGGATTGCAGGCAACAAAGAGGAGTGGGAGAAGCTGATCCAGTACCACCTCTCCCTCCTCGGGGCCAACAACCAGCACGTCGTCCCCAATTCGCCCCAGCCGTGGGCCG
>JAOUFX010000148.1 GCA_029857975.1 Deltaproteobacteria bacterium
TTTCCGGGATGGGGACTTTATTTTCAGCCGCATGATCACGAAAATTCAGGCCCATGGCAATGATCTTTCCCGGCCGGGGTACAGGGGCCTTCAGGACGACTCTTGATAAAGGAAAGAATAGGGGTTCTCGGCGAAGTCCTTGCAGACTTTTCTTTTCCGCCTTTGGCCATTTTGCTATGGCCTTTATGGTGCGGCGAGCCAAATTCATGGCCGCCTTTCCCTGTTTTAAAAAGCCGACCATGTCGGCAGGAATGAGCTGGCCGGCCAGCAGATGAGGATCTTTCTTTTTTTCCAACTTTTTCAGATAGAGCGCCGCCGCCGGCTGTAAATTTAATATAATATCCTTATCGAGAAGAACTCCCACCATGGGTTGTCTTGCTTTGCCGCCCTTTAAAACGAAAGTTACCAATTTCATGTATTGTTCTCCTTTGCTCCAACCCTTTTAGATTCCGTGGGCATCATACCCATTTCTAAGCACACTGTTTTCCTGGCCTTCCCGGCTTCCTTCTATTATAGTGAACGGCTTAAATAAGTTGACATTTAGGTAAATGGTCATTGCGAACGAAGTGAAGCAATCTCATAAGATTGCCGCGTCGCTTCGCTCCTCGCAATGACTACTTTCTTTGACCGTTCACTATAGATTACGACCGGCACAAACCCCAAACTGTCAATTAAGATCATCTCCAAATTAGTTGAGGGCCAAAGCGCTGGCCTTTTTAAAAAGGTTTTATTTTTCTTCAGGCTTTCCCGAAATCTTTTCCGTCGGTCTCCCAAAAAATTTGTTCCATCTCGGGCGAGAGTCCCGGCATCCTCTCCCCTTCTTTTTGCGCAATGCGGATCCTGTAGATGTTTTCAAGATGGGGAAGGATTTTTTTCAGTTCGGGAGTGGTCTCCACTTTCTGGTTTATTAAATTCCGTTGCCTGGCCGCCTTCTCAAAATCCTTTTTATCAATCGGGATGTCATAGAGCAAATTCAAAATTTCCATTAACCGCACCTTTCCCAGGTAATCCTCATCCACGTTAATATATTGAGGTAAAGAAACGATAAACGAGATCGCTTCCATGCCCAGCTCGGGCCCTTTTTGGGCAATCAAAGAAGTAATGGTGGTGGGACCCTGGTAATTACTGGGCTGGATTCCCGCTCTCTTTAGATCTTGCTCCGCCTCCTTTCCCGTTGCTCTTCCATTGATAAGTAAAGGTCTCGTGTGCGGGACAGAATCATACATGCTGCCTAAAAGGCAATACCTTTTTGCTTTAAAGGTCTCCAAAAGCTTTAAGATGGAAGCAATATAAACTTCGGCCAGAGAATGAGGTTCAAGAAGGCGAAGAAAAAGGAGGTCGTTTCCCTTTTCCCTCCGGGCGTAACTAAGAATGGTGTTGGGAATTTTGAGCAAGCGAACATCTCCTTCCATGTAAAAAGTGGGGCGATAGCGGGTAAAATCGAAAAAATTGCCGGGTCTGGCCAATTGGGCCAATTCCTTAGCCCCCAGCTGAGCCTCTAATCCATCCAGGGTCAAGGTGCCAACGTTATTCACATCTACCCAGGGGCGAAGGGTTGCTAAGACATGTGGTTCTCTTAATTCCGGGATGGGTTCATTTACCTCAAAAGCACCAATCCTCATTTATTTTCCCCCTTGATCCTGAATTTGGGCATTTTTTAATTTTTCATCGATAGCTTATTATAACCTATTATAACCTAAAAAGGCGATGCACCACAGAGGG
The DNA here is from genome assembly GCA_029857975.1 of Deltaproteobacteria bacterium. Next base: position 1,723 of record JAOUFX010000148.1, read on the forward strand.
CCCAGAAGAAAATTAAGATAAAACCAAGAAATAAACTCCTTTTCTCTGCTTTACTCTGTGCACTCGTTAACTGAAAACAACACAATATTTTAACTTACGAAAGAACGCAGAGAATAAATCGAGCTTTTTTTTCTTTTAACTATAAAATTATTCTCCGTGTTCTCTGTGGTTTTAAAAAAAATCGCTCAATTTAGGTATAACCAAAACTTAAGAAATAATTAAGCCAGAAAGATATGGATTCGGCATGAATTCCTTGATGGAACGAGCTGGCCGGCCGTCTCTCAGAGCGATGGCTTTGGTTATGGATTTGGTGGCCCCGAAGGTAGGAATAAAAGCCGAATGTTTTCCGGCTCCTCCGGCAATCGCCACTTGAATGTCCTGCCATTGATCGACGATGGGAAGCTTGGCCCTTTTTTTGAAAATGTCTTGCAAGTGAGGCCTCATTTGACCGATCCACTCCCAACTCGTTTGGGGAAAATTATCCAAAGGAACACGGGCTTCGGCAAAAATAATTTTTTTTATATCTTCCTTGGAAAAGCCGTCCCTCGCGATGGTGGCAGCGTGTTCCGGGCCCAACAAAAGGAGAACTTCCCCCCCCACCAGAACGTTATTGCACCCAGGAACGGCCATGGTATGAGCCGCCGTTTTTAAAATATCCCGGGCTGAAGTGCTGCGGTGATCATTGATATTGTGGGGGGCCTCCGCGCCGAAAAGGGTCACGGTGCTGTCCTCTTTAGAAAAACCCCTTTCCACATGCAAGGGCACCCAAGGGTTTTCGGCTTCATTTTCGGCCAAGCAATAAGAATATTTTCCGGGCTGCCCCAGGGTCGCCCGGTCCAGGACTCCCGGCGCTCCACCTCCGATATTCAACAAGATCAGACGGATGGCCCGACCGATGGTAGCGTTGCTTCTCCAGCCTTGCCCCAAGGCATTATACCGGCTATTGATATTCAACTCCTTAGCCAGAGGCCCATTGACTAAAATCAGAGGAGAGCAAGGGTGGGTCGTAGCCTGAACGGCGTAAAGATTGAAGGCTTCATCGGCCATGGCTGAGACTGCGGCCACGACCACGGGAAAATACTGCGGAAGGCACCCGGCCATGACTGCGTTGACGGCGATTTTCTCCAGGGTCGCTTCCCCCCAGCGGGGGGGAAGAAGGGCTAAAACTTCCTTAGGATCCCTGTCCGCATAAGCCATCATTTTAGCCACCCTTTCCTCGTTCGGTGGGATAAAGGGTAGACCATCTACCCACCCCCTGACCTGAAAGAGCTGGAAAATGGACTCGGGATTATCGGTTACCATTATTCGTTTGTCACCTTCCATACCGGAATGATCGCTGTTCGGGGAAGCAAAAATACTTTTTGCTTTGAAGGCCCTCTTTCGTGGCGGGTCAATTTTTTTTTCATCCCCAACCTTTCCCCCCCCTACCCGTAAGGCCTGAATTACATCCTTTAAGGCTTGATCCGCTTTTTTCTCAACTTCCCCCGCGGGTAGACCTCCCACCGGATGAGGAACGGTTACGATCGAAAGGGTGGGCATGCCCAAGGCCTTGGCTTCAGCTAAACCCAAAGACAAGAATTCATCGGTACATAGGGTTACAGTTGGAATCCCGCGTTTTTCCAATTCAATGGCATCGTGGATACTCCACGAAGTACAAGACCCTCAATCCCCTATGCCATTCACCACCCCCTGGCATTCATTGGCCAGCTCCTCGATAAATGCGGCGGGACCGGTTGACCGCGGCTTGGCTCTTGTTCGGGCTTCCCCAAGACCATATTTTTTCTGCATAAGATTGGCCAGCCGCGATAAAAGGAGATCCGCATTCGGCTTTCCGTTGGGCATGAATCCGATGACTTTCCCCTTCAGTTCCCCCAGGCGCGGGGCCGGTAAAATTGGCAAAGTCCTGGCTTGCCCCTCCGGCACAAGCAATTCTACCTTCGGACTCATGCGGTTACCCCCTTTCGCTCTTCATGAAACCTTTCCAGCTTGCCGCATAAAATACGGCATGTACAACGGTGGTTTGGCGCGATTTTCCGTCCTTATCCCCCGGAAATCAAAGGGATCAGGAGTACCTCCGAGTCATTGGGCACGATAGCCTTGTCAAAGTCGGATCTGGAGATAAGCCGGTCGCTGATCCGCACCACGGCATAGGGGTAAGGGTCACCCAATTCCTTCAGAAGATCGGCAACCGTCATCCCCTCGCGCCAGAAGAATTCTTTACCGTCAACCCGCACCATTAGGCAACCCCATGCGCTTTCAACACTTCCAGGACCTCCGGGAAGTCTATTCCGAGCCGTCTTACAGTGGCAAGGCTTGGGACGCCGTCCTTGGTCCAGCCCCTGCGATCATACACAGCGTCTTTGAGCTGGTCGTACCTCTCTTCCCGCAGCTGGCGGAGGATCTTCACCTTTTCTGCCGTGTTCTTTCCCCGGATGTCGACCTGATAGACATCTTGCAATTGTTGGTCGTAACGGTCAGCTCTGGACTCATACTCTTCCACGGTTACGGGACCCATGGCCCGATAAGGAATAGCATCATGTTGCCGTCGTCCAAAGCCCATCCTCAGGTTGAAGATCCTTTGGAAATTGTAGACCCTTTCACTCATGGCGATCATGTCGTCGGGCCCGGTCTTCCTGCCCGTCACCGCGCTGAAGTACTCGGCGTACCATCCCACGTGCTGCATCACCTTGGCCGGCTCTTTCGTGCGCTTGTTGTCCGCCGGCACGATGTCATTCCAGGGGAGCTTGCAGAGGCCGCAGAGGCCGAACCAGGTACGGAGTAGGGGGAACCAGTGGAGGGCCTCCGCTTTCTGCTCAAAGGTAGGCATGAAATTGTGGACCATGTCCACGAAGATGAGCCAGGCCTCATCATGCTGGGGTCCTTTGAGGGCCAGGCCGTAGCCCCCCTGCTGGGCGAGGGACTCCTTGCTCATGTATTCGGAGAACTCGAGACCCTTGGCCTCCATGCCGATGTCCTCCATGATAGTGCGGTCAGCACCGTATTCTTTGGAGAATATCTCCTTCATCCTGCGGACTCCCTGGCCCACGATTTTCCCGAACCCGTCGCCTTTGGCCATTTGATGGAGCAGCTGAACGGCACTCAGCCGATTACCGAAGGAAAGATCCATCCCGCCTGTGTGGTGCTCATTGATCAAGCCCATCTCGAAGCACTCCATGGCAAAGGCGATGCTGGTTCCTACGGAGATCGTATCAAGCCCATAGGTATCGCAATAGAAGTTCATCTCCACGATATGGAAAGGATCAAAGATTCCCAGGTTTGAACCGCAGCCGGCAATCGTCTCGTACTCCGGTCCATCCACAAAGACCTTTCTGCCCTGATAAGGGCCGGTGGAGGGCACAAAGTCCTTCACCCCGTGGGAACAGGCCAAGGTGCAGCCAATCCAGCACCCGTCGTAGCCCTGGTCAAAGAGAAGCCTGTAGACCTCCATACCCACGTTGGGGGCTTGGGGGTGCCGGCCGTACCGGAAGTTGTGGGTGGGAAGAAGGTCGTAGTCATTCATGATGGTCACGAGATGGGCGGTGCCGACAGTGGACATCTGATTTTGTTTGGGATCCTGTTCCACGATTTCCTGGGAATGGAGTTTGGCGACCTTTTTGAGAGCTACCTCGTCCGCGGGATTGTTAAGAGCCACGGTCACCTTATCCCAGCGGACCACAATGGCTTTCAGGCCCTTGTCTGCAAATACGGTCCCCAAACCTCCCCGCCCTGCCTGTTTAAGTCTGCTCCTTGACCTTTTCTGATCATACCACGAGAAGTTGAGGCATCCGATGAGGGTATGCTGCGCACCCGGCCCGGTGGAAACCACAGAGATATTCCTCGGCTTTCCCTGGCCAAAGTGGCCGGTCAGGATTTCTGAGATTGCCTGGGCGTCCTCGGGAAGCCCGGTCACCTCTAAAATCCGGATCTGCTGGCTGATGCCGTCGATCAAGATGACTGTGGGCACTTCGGTCTTCCCCTGAATTTTCAGGCCGTCAAACCCTGAGAACTTGAGGTAGGGGCCGAAGTAACCGCCTACATTGGAGTCCATCACGGAACCGGTGGTGGGGGAAATGGAAGTCACAATGCTCTTACCTGATCCGGGATATATGGGGGTCCCACCCAGGGGGCCGCAGGCGATGCAGAGGGCGTTCTCAGGGTCACTCCATCGTGTATGGCCCTGGACAGCATTCCAGAGGAGCCAGAGATCAAACCCCTTGCCCCCTACGAAGATTTCCTTCATCTTCTCGCTTACGGGCTTGATGGAAATTTTCGAATCCGAGAGGTCCACATCAAGCGTCTGGTTCGCATACCCTTTCTTTATTGCAGGCCTCGCGTAGTTGAGTGTCTTAATCTCCTTCACCTTCACCTCAGCCATTCATTCGCCCTCCTTTTTTCTGCCGGCGATGGTGCACCTGCGCCCTCGCCAAATCTACAACTGACCCATTTAAACGAATCAACCCTATCCCCTAAACACCAATTTTTCTGTATAGAAGCTTGCTGGTGGAGATCAAAGTATCTACCACGAGGGTTTACGACTGTCAACCCAAAGCTGTCAATTTGCCCGCCTCACTTTCAATATTCAGTCGTAAAATCCAAAAAAATTGGCAAGAAGGAAGTAGGTTCGTGAGGACAAGTTTCGCAGGGGTGACGGTTTTTCTGAGTCTGGCCAGAACCCCTAACAAAGTCTGGAAAGATTTTGACAAGTATCAAAGTTGGTGTTATTTTTAATATATGCGCCGCAGGCGAAAATGCTTCCCAAAAGAGGGATAAAGGGGTAGAAAGGAGAGCCTATGCCTATCAGGGTCGCCATCAATGGTTTTGGAAGAATCGGCCGGAGCGTGATGCGAGCTGCTTTGAAGGCCGAGGAATTCTCGGAAATTAATATCGTGGCCATCAACGACCTGACCGACAATGCTACCTTGGCGCATCTGCTGAAATACGACTCCATTATGGGGCGGCTGAATGCGGAAGTAAAAGTCAAGGAGAAAGGGTTGGTGGTCAATGGCCAGGAAGTGGTCATTACCGCCATAAAAGACCCGGCCCAGATTCCCTGGAGGGATTTGTCCGTAGAATATGTAGTGGAGTCTACCGGCCTTTTCACGGAAGCCAATCGAGCCCGGGGTCATCTGGATGCCGGAGCCCGAAAAGTCGTTATCACCGCTCCCGCCAAGAACGAAGACATCACGGTGGTGATGGGGGTGAATGAATATGACTACAAC
>JAOUFX010000149.1 GCA_029857975.1 Deltaproteobacteria bacterium
ATTTCTTTATCCTCCTCATTGTAGGAGGAGGTTTCGATCGGCTCCCCCACGATGATGTTCATCACGCCCGGCCTTATGTGCAGTGCTTTTTTGGGAAAAAGTTTATGGCTATCCAGGATGGTAATGGGCACAATGGGAAGCCTCGCCTTGAGGGCAAGGACGACGCCACCTTTCTTGAAAGGGTTAAGTTTGCCGCCGATGCTCCGGGTTCCTTCGGCAAAGAAGCACGCGCTGATACCATCTTTGAGTTCATGGATTGCTTTATTGATTCTGGCGATGGCCTTGGGGCCGTCGCTGCGGTCGATGAATATGACCCGCGCCCTTCGGGCAGCCCAGCCAAACAAGGGAATTTTTTCCAGGGAATTTTTTCCTATAAACCGCAAAGTGTGCGATAGCATACAGGCTACGGCCAGCGGATCCAGATTGCTGGTATGGTTGGAGATAAATACATAAGAGCGCTTCTTTTCAATCCTCTCCAAACCCACAGCCCGGATCTTTACCCGGTTCGTTTTCATGACCAGCCCGGCCCAAAACCTTCCGATTCGGTACGGGACTTTTCCTGTTTTGCTGAAAAAGTCAGTAAAAATAACCGGGGGACCAAGAAACAAAGTATAAACGATTGTGGTCACCGCGGCCCATAAAACCATCATTGCACCTATCAGCATAATATCTTTCCCGCCGCAATTATGAATTTTGGGTTTTACCAGCCGTAAACCATTTTAAAGGCAATGGCAACTTAAGGGAAGATTCAGCCATAGATATATTGTATACCACACTCCGCCAGATATGGCAATGATTTCACACCATTCGTCCACCCCAATTTTTTTAGAACTACTCTTTTGGTGATCCGGGTGGGTCTTACCTCTTGATATAAAATTGAATATGAGGTAGAAATTTTTCATCTGTTGCCTTTTTTGGATTGCATTTTCAGACGAGCAAGAGGAAATGTCTATGAATGTTGGCCAGATCCTGACCCTGGCTGCCAGTAAGGTTCCTGAACGGACCGCCCTTCTTGGTGAGGATAAAAAGTATTCTTTCCGGGAGTTTAACCGGCGGGCCAGCCAATTCGCCAACTCCCTTCTGCGTTTCAAGCTGCTAAAGGGAGATAAAGTCGCGGCCCTGTTCTTCAACTCGAATCCGTTGGTCGAGGTCTATTGGGGAACAGCCAAGGCCGGCGGAGTTTTCACCCCGATCAATTTTCGCCTGGCGGCGGAAGAAGTTTTTTATATCCTCGATCATTCTGACGCCCGCTTTTTTGTATACGGAGAAGAATTCATCCCTCTCGTACAAACCATCCGGTCCAGACTCACGAAAGTTGAGCTTTTCATTTCTGCTGGAAGGGATTCAATTCACCAGACTTTAGATTACGAATCCCTTTTGGCTGAATCTGCAAACACCGAGCCGGACATCCTGATTGCCGAGGAAGATGAATGCCAGTTGATGTATACCTCCGGGACCACGGGTAAGCCCAAAGGGGCGGTGATTACCCATGGGAACGTCCTATGGAATTTGATTAATACCATTCTGGGACGGGAGGAGAAGGAAGGAGAAGTTTCGCTGGTCATTGGCCCCCTCTATCACACCGCCGCCCTGAATAATCACTTCACCACCCGGGTTGCCTTGCATGGCACAAGCATTCTGGTCAAAAACTTTGTGCCCAAGAGGGTGATGGAAATCATCCAAGAGGAGAAGGTCACGGTAATCTCGGGTGCGCCAGCAGTATTTCATCTGCTGCTTGCCCTGCCCGATATAGCAAAATACGACACCCGGTCCATCACCAAATGCACGACCGGAGCTTCTATTCTTCCCCATGAGACTAAAAACAGGCTTTTAAAGCTCTTTCCCAATATCAAGGGGATTTACGACGTATACGGTTGCACGGAAGCCTCGCCCTGCCTGACGATTCTTAAAGCAGAGGATTCTCTCAGAAAAAGAGAATGCGTCGGTCCTCCCCTCCCATTTTTAGAAATAAAGATTGGGGACGATCAAGATCAGCCGGTTCCCATAGGAGAAGTAGGAGAGTTAATCTGCCGGGGTCCCAACGTCATGAAGGGATATTACAAGGATCCGCAGGCTACGATGGAAGCGCTTAAAGGAGGGTGGCTGCACACCGGCGATCTGGCCCGCATGGATGAAGAGGGCTTCGTCTACATCGTCGACCGGAAGAAGGATATGATCATCAGCGGCGGGGAAAATATTTACCCCCGGGAAATTGAAGAGGTTCTTTACCACCATCCCAAGATTCAGGAGGCTGCGGTCATCGGTACCCCGGACCCGCTCTGGGGGGAGTCGGTGAAGGCTTTTGTGGTTTTAAAGGAAGGAGCGGCCATGAGGGAGGAAGAGGTGGTGCAATATTGCCAAAGCCACCTGGCCAGTTATAAAAAACCAAAATCCGTCCGGTTCGTTCCGTCCCTTCCCAGAAATCCTTCCGGAAAAGTTCTAAAAACCATTTTGCGGAATCAAGATCAATACTGACCCTTGAACTTTCTTCAGAGACGGATTTTATTTACGATATCAAAGACTAAATTCACCCCCTTTTATCCCTCCGCCCCCCCCTTTTTTATGACTTCGGCAATTCCTTGATCTCCATCAATCTTTACATAATCCCCCGTGGCGATGGCTTCCAGCGGGTTTGGATCGAGCCGGTCCACCAAAGGGATGTTCCCCATGGCCGCACCCACGGCAATGATGGGCTCGGCTTCCACATTGATCATGGCCGCCGGGGCGGTCTTGCGCTTGGCCATGGCATAAATGATATAGGGGCCGGCGGTAGATCCTTTGCCATGGGGGAAGATAAAAACTTTCCCGGTAAGGGATTGCCCTTCCAATTCATGTCCTTTTTCCACCACGATTCCTTTATCTGGATTCACCCCGCCGAGAAAACTCACTGGCTGGCGGGTGACCACGGCTTCTCCCTCGGCCTTGCCACCAATGACCTTACGTCCTTTCAGGATGATTTTCACTTGGACCTCCTCCATTGCCCTTTGAGGGCCGCTTGGACACAGTCTCCCGTTTCCCCAAAAATGACGTCCACATTGCATGCCCCCGGGATGAAATAAGCCCCCCGGGCGCTGTTGGTAGCCACTGTTTTTACCCCCTCCACCAGGTGGAAAGGAGCTCCCGGGGCTACGCACAGGTCTGTGGTTACCAACCCCCCTGCCTTTTCGATGATTTCCACCAGGCCCAGGCGCTGGGCAATATCCTTCAGATGGCCTGAAGTGGCCACCCAAAGACGGGTGTTTCCGTGGATCTTTTTGCCCTCCAGGAGGGAGGCGATCTCCCGCACCTGCGGAAGGCTACAGTGAGGGCAGCCAAAACAGACTAAATCGACTTCTTCTTTCCGGGTCGTGGTCAGTTTTTCGAAAGAGGTCTGCATCTCTTTTAACCCTACCGCAATTGAAAATTCAGGTTTTTTACCGCCCAAGGCCACTTCTGCGGTCGGTGCTTCGGGGGTGATACCTGCCAGGTGGCAGAGGGAAATGGCTCCGGCCGTGGGCATGGGGGAAATAAGAAAACGGATCTGGTCTTGACTGAAGGTGGGAGGAAGCCCTACGACTACGGGCGTCTTATCCACCAGAGTCCTCCCCATATAAGATCCGATTGCGGAATACTGGGAGAGCGTCATTGAAGAATGGTCCAAGCCTGAAAGGTCCACCAAAACTTGACCATAGCGGTTCTCTTTCAGGTGGAGGCCGTATTCAGGGGTTACGCCGGTAATGGCGGCGGCAATGACCGACGGCGATCCCTCCCGATTCCCTCTCGCCCCGAAAGCCGAGTTGACAAAAGTCGCCCCGGCTGAACCTCCCCAAGCAAAATGGGTTCCCGGCAGGGGCAAATTACCCAGCTGGTAGGGTAGGCAGCTCCCTAAGGGTATGGCTCCCATCTTCAGGTAGGGTTCGTCGGCCCTGCGCTGGTTTAAAACCAGTTTCTCCGGCAGGCCCATTTTCTGCCATTGTTGGAAATCCACGGAGCAGGGATTGGTGGAGGTGAATACCTGGAAGCGGGCCCCTCCATTGAGGAGGTCGTTCATCCACTCGATATTCTCTTCCCCCGATATCAGATAGCTCCGTCCACCCACATGGCAGGAAGCAACGGGGATCATCTTTTGGGCCCCGTATATCTCGCCCAGGGTGACCAAAAGTCGCATGGCGCTTTGGGGACCCATGCCCCAAACACCATCCAGCATCTTTTTTTCTTTGTCGCTAAGATTCATTTCTTTCCTCCCCCCGGAAGGTAAAAGGTAAGGTGTACGGCAGGAGCTTTTTACAGAAGGAAGACCTTCTCAGCCAAAAATTAAATTAAATTTTGGGCGGCCTGATAAAATCTGCTTTTTGAGATCCGTATGGATGGCTTCCCGCAGCAGTTTGCCCGGCGATGAAGATTTCTGCAGCGGCATAAAATTCCCGGGTATCATTTTCAAAATTGTTTACAATATTGTCTAATGTATGTCAAGGGAAAAGGAGGTAGCCGTGAAGAAGCGGATTAACCGGATTTATGCCCTTCCCGGGCAAGGCGGTCCCAGGCTGGCCCGATACCCCTGGCTTTCAGAGCCATCTTCTGGACCTTCTCGGAAGGGGTTTTGGGCAGGCCAGGAACAAATTCAAGGTAACGGGGGATCAGGAATCTGGGCAACCGGTCCTGGCACTGTTTAATCAGCTTTTCCGGCTCCACCGATTGCCCTTCCCGGAGAACAAGGTAAACCTTAATTTCTTCTCCCAGGATTGGGTCGGGAACCCCCACGGCCGCTACTTCGGCTATGGCCGGATGATCCATCAAAACTTTTTCGATTTCATAGGGGGTGATGTTTTCGCCGCCCCGGCGAATGCTTTCTTTTTTCCGGCCGCAAAAATAGAAATACCCCGCGGAATCAACTTTCCCAAGATCCCCGGTGTGGAACCACAGGTTTTGATGCTCCCTCAGGGTTTCTTCGGGCATCTTGTAATATCCGCTGAACATGATAAAGGGCTTTCGTGGGCGAACCACAATCTCACCGACCCGGCCTACAGACAACTCGTTATCCTGTTCATCGAATATTTTCAATTCGAAGCTCTCCCTCACCTTCCCGACCGTCCCCGCCCTGATCTCTCCGGGCCGGTTGATGGTGTTCCAGGTGCCGGTCTCCGACATTCCATATAATTCACAGACCTGAAGTCCAAAGCGGCGGGAAACGGCTTCGTGCACTTCCTTGGGGGCACCGCCTCCGAAACATTTCCGGGCGGGAGATCTTTTCTCTTCCTCTCTTTCCGGCTGATTCAACAAGATGGGCAAAACGGCCCCCACATAGCTGAAAGCCGTCGCTCGGTAGGTTCGGATATCCTGCCAGAAGCGGGATGCGCTGAACCTTTCCGCCAGGGCAATGGAGCCTTCCGCAGCCAGGGCAGTAAGCGCGCAATAAACTTGAGGATTGGCGTGATAAAGGGGGAGGCAGGAATAAATAATATCCTGAGAGTTGAGCCCCACATAATCCCGCAGTTCTTCAGCCGCGGCGATATAAGCCCGGTGGGGATTGACCACGGCTTTGGGCCAGCCGGTGGTACCAGAGGTGTAGGTGATGATCAGCGGGTCCGATCCCCGGAAGGATTCCCCTTCCGGTGCGCCGGTAGAGGCTTGGGGTAATAAAGAGGATAAAGCGTGGGCTCCATCGATTTCTAAAGGTCCGCCCCCGGGATCAAAGATGATCTTGGTGAGGTCCGGGTGCTCTCCTGATTTCCTGAATTCCCTTTGATATTCACCGCCCAGGAGACAGCATTTAACGTCGGCCTGCTTCAGGACATATTCCAGCCCCTCCGCTTTCCACTGCGTATTCAAGGCCACCAAAACCGCTCCCAGCTTGGCCAGCCCGAACCAACAGGCGATCCACTCGGGACAGTTGGGAAGCATGACGGCCACATGATCTCCTTTGCCAACACCCAGTCTTGAGAAGGCGTGGGCGAACTGATTGCTAAAGAGGTCCATCTGGCCATAGGTTAATATGCCCTCGCGAAAATAGAGATAAGGTTTAGCCGCGATGCGCTCGACTTTTTCAGCCAGCAGGTTTTTCAGGTTGTCCATCTCTCTTGACTCTTATCCCAGAATCTGCCGGGCAATGTTATTCTTCATCACCTCCAGCGTGCCCCCGGCAATGCAAAGCGATTTAGCATCGCGCAGGTAGCGCTCAAAGGGCTGATCCCGATAACAGCCGTGGCTACCGGTCAGCTGGATGGCCTGGGAGACGGCCTCCACGGCTATTTCCCCGGCCAGTAACTTGGCCATGGAAGTTTCCCGGGCCGGATCTTTTTCCCGGTCTTCCATCCAGGCGGCCCGATCCCGAAGAAGGCCGGCCGCCTCTATCCTGGTGGAAAGCTCAGCCACGATCCAGCGGATTCCCTGAAAATCAGCCACCACTCTATTTCCCACCTTCCTCTGTCGAATAAATGAAATGGCTCGCTCCAGAGCTCCGGCGGCAATCCCCAAGAGGCAGCTGGCATTGCCGATGCGGCTGTGATTGAAGGCCGAGAAGAAAACCTGCGCGCCTTGTCCTTCCTGGCCTATCCGGCGGCTTTCCGGAACGCGGCAATCGGTCAGGCGGAAAGAATAAACAGGGGAGGCTCGCAGACCCATGGGATCCATTTTCTCCAGGATGGTGAAGCCGGGAGTTGCCGTATGAACCAGAAACACGGTTAATCCCTGAGGAGCCATGGCAAAGAAATTGATGATCTGAGCTTCCGCCGCGTCATTGATGTGAACTTTTTCTCCGTTTAGGATATAGCCATCCTTCTCCCTGCTGGCTGTGGCAGCCATACCGTTGAAAGATGAACCGACCCCGCTTTCGGAGATGGCGGTGGCAGCCAGGAATTCTCCGGCCGCCAGCGGGGGTAAAAATTCCCGCCGCTGCTCTGCGGTTCCATAATGGAAGAGCATCTTTTCCGTCTGGTAGTGGCCGTTGTGGATGTAG
>JAOUFX010000150.1 GCA_029857975.1 Deltaproteobacteria bacterium
GCCGCCCTGAAGGAGGCGGATACGGATGTGGCCCGCATGAGGAATATTTACAACACCCGTCGCAAATTTCTCATCCAAAAGCTGCGAGAGATGGGGATGGGAATAACCGTGGAGCCGACGGGAGCCTTTTATATTCTGGCCAATGCCCGTCGTTACACGGCCAATTCTTTCGATTTGGCCTTTGACATTCTCAAAAAAGCGAAGGTGGGATGCACTCCGGGGATTGACTTTGGGACCAACGCCGAAGGTTACTTACGCTTTTCCTATGCCAACTCCATGGAGAACATCGAGGAAGCCGTGAGAAGGCTAAGCCGGTACCTGCAGGAACGCGGCCAAGAAAGAATAAAATGAAAGTTACATCCGCCGAATTTATAAAAAGCGCAAGCAAACCTTCCGAGTATCCAACGGGAAATTTCCCTGAAGTGGGCATAGCCGGAAAATCAAACGTGGGCAAATCCTCCTTGATTAATGCTCTGGTGAATCGGAAGAGCCTGGCCAAGACCAGCTCCAGCCCGGGCAGAACCCAGATAATCAACTTTTTTCGGGTAAACGAGAAGATTTCGCTGGTGGATCTTCCCGGATATGGTTATGCCAAAGTCCCTCTCGAAGTAAGAAAAACCTGGAAACCCATGGTGGAAAGCTACCTGCAAACCCGGCAGGAGATTCGCCTGGTCGTCCTGATCCTGGACGCTCGCCGCGGAACTTCCCCGGATGATCTGGCCTTGCTGGACTGGCTGGATTATCACGGGATTCCCTGCATCATCGTTCTCACCAAGGCTGATAAACTCTCGCAGATTGAAAGAGCCAGGCAGAAGAAAACCTTGGCTGAAATTTCACTGCTCTCAGGGAAAACCCTCTTATTCTTTTCAGCGGTAACGGGTGAAGGGAAAGACGAATTGTGGAAATTAATCCAAGCCCATCTGAATTAATTCCTTTGCTATGCGCTCTGCGCTATGCTCTTTGCTGCTTTGAGGGGAATTTCTTTTGCAGGATTTTGATTAATTGCCCAGGCTGGTTGGTGATGATTCCATCGATCCCCCACCGGATAAACCGTTCCATCTCTTCTGCGGGATCTACCGTATAGACGTTAACCTTCATCCCTGCCCGGTGGATCTTGGTAATTTTCTCCTTGGTAAGAAAGTTCCTCCGCACGTTCACGATAAAGAAAGATTCCCCAGCCGTTATTTCCCGCAGGGAATTCCAGTCTTTGTGATAGAGCAAGGCCACCCAGGCCCGGGGCTCTCTTGTTTTGATTCGTTCCAGGGCAATGGGGTTAAAAGAAGAGAAGATCACCTGATTCGACATCTCGGTTTTTTTTACTTCCAGCAAAGCCCGGTCGGCTAATTCCGTAATTTCATATTGACTATGGGTTGGATTTTTTATTTCGATATTGACCAATATCCGTCCTCTGGCAAGTTCCAGAACCTCTCTTAAGGTGGGAATCCGTTCTCCAGAAAATTGAGGACCAAACCGGAAACCAGCGTCCAGCTTTTTCAGTTCTTTTAAGGTAAAGTCGGCAACTTGGCCTTGGCCGTTCGTAGTTCGCTCTAAAATATCATCGTGGATTACCACTGCTTCTTTATCCTTAGAGAATTGAACATCCAATTCCAGCATGTCGCTCCCAACCTCGATGGCTTTGCGGAAAGCAGCCAAAGTGTTTTCGGGCGCCTCACCAGAAAATCCCCGGTGGGCAACGACCATCACTGGAAACCTTGTTTTCCAGGTTGGTTTCATCGAATCCTCAATTTTTTTTGCTGCACAACCCATCTGCCCTCCCATCCCTATACTCAAAAGAACATATAATATTCCCACCCATTTTTTATCAATGGCGAAATGATTCATCCATTCCTCCCATCGGGAACCAAAGAATTTATGGTTTATCTCCAAATTAATTGAGAACCAAAGAGCTGGGCGATTTGAAATGAACAGTGATTTCACGGTCCCGAAAAGAAAGTCATCTTGCTTGCCATCATGAGGCACCTATCTCTCCCTAACTATGGCGGGGGGTTCTGCTATTTCTCCGAAGCTTTGTTTCCCCTCCCCCGCTGCGCTTTGCGGAAGGCAGGCGGAGGGTTTATGAAAAGTGGATACCCCGCCGATGCTTGCGGCGTCCGCCTGAGGCGGACCTTTCTTTCCGGTCCCATGGCAGGCTTTCATTAAAAATATCATTAAAGATTTTGGAGATGGTCAAAATTTATTTTTCCGTTTCGAGCAAACCATGCATGAAATAGCGTTGCATCAGGAGCACCACCAGAACGGGGGGGAGAAGGGCCATCATGGCCACGGCCATGACTAAGTTCCACTCGGGAGGCTGGGTCCCCGCAGGAATGGTGGAGGCGATCCCTACCACCACGACTCTCATTTTTTCCGAACCGGTCACCATGAGAGGCCAGAGGTATTGATTCCAGCCGTAGATGAACATGACCACGAAGAGGGCGGCAATATTGGTTCCGGAATTGGGAAGAAGGATCGACCAGAGAAAACGCAAAGGACCGGAACCGTCAATTTTCGCTGCATCCACCAGCTCATCCGGGATGGTCAGATAGAACTGCCGGAAAAGAAATGTGGCTGTCGCCGAGGCGATGAGGGGAATGGTCAGCCCCCAATAGGTATCAACCCATCCTAATTGACTGATGACCTGATAAGTGGAGATGATGCGGACAGGGACCGGAAGCATCAAGGTCACAAAGATCATCCAGAAGAAAATTTGTTTCCCCCGGAAATTGAAAAAAACAATGGCAAAGGCGGAAAAAATGGATATGACAATTTTCCCGATACTGACGGCGAGAGCTACGATGGTGCTGTTCAGGAGAAGCCGCCCCAGGTCGAGACGATTCCAGATCGTTACGTAGTTATCCCACAGATGGGTTGATGGAAGGAGTTTTTGAGGCGTTTGAGTGGCTTCCTCCATACTTTGGGTGCTGATCACAAAAGCGTAATAAAGGGGAAACCCGATCATCAGGATTGACAAGATCAAGAGGATATGGACAGCGATCTTCGACCATTCCCATTGGCCTTTTTTCCCATTCTTGGGTGAACGATGGCGGATCAATAGAATACCTTTCTCTCTGTGAAGCGGAACTGGAGGACAGTTAAAGAAATTACCAGGGCCATCAAGATAACGGATTGGGCTGCCGATAGCCCCATCCGCATATGAACGAAACCATCCACGTAAGCCTTGTAAACCATAATGGTTGTTGTATCTCCCGGACCTCCCTGAGTAACTGCGTGGATCAGGCCGAAAGTCTCAAAGAAAGAAAAAACCATATTCATGATAAACAAGAAGAAGGTCACGGGGGATAGCAAGGGAAAGGTGATCCGGCGGAAAAGCCTGAGACCGCTGGCGCCATCCACTCTGGCTGCTTCCATAACAGCCTGGGGAATGGTCTGGAGACCTGCCAGAAAAAAGGCCACATTGTAGCCCAAATGAGCCCAGGTAGCTGCAAAGATTATTAGCAGAATGGCAATCCAGCCTTTCAGAAGCCAATTGAATTCGTAGGTTGTGATTTTGGCCAGAAGGTAACTTAGAATCCCGTAGGAAGGATGAAAGATGAAGAGCCAGATGATGCCGGCGACCGGAGGAGCAACCCCAAAGGTCCAGAGAATTGCCGAGCGATAGAAAGTAAGGCCCCGGATCTTCTGGTTGGCCAATACCGCCAGGAAAAGAGATACCGCCAAGCAGGAAAAGGTTACTCCTAAAGAGAAGAGAAAAGAATGATAGACGCTCCGATAGTATTCCGGGGAGGTAAGGAGATTGATGAAATTCTCCAGTCCTATAAAAATCTGCACGTCCCCAAAAGGGGAGGTTTTGAAAACCGATAGGCGAAGCGAGTCGAAGGCCGGCCAGAAGAAGAAAACCAGAACAACAATCATCTGGGGAGCAACTAGCAGATAGGGAAGAAAAGAGTTTTTAAAAATACTCTTTTTCATACGTATGGGATTAGGATCTGGGTAAAACGTGCCAAACGATGAGCGCATAGAGCTTAGCGGAAAAACGCTTTGCCCTATGCGCTATGGTTTTTATTTGTAGAGAGAGGCAAATTCTTTCAGGGTGGCGTTTCCCTTTTTCACGGCATCATCCAAGCCCTGTTTGGCAGTCTTCTTCCCGGAAAAAACATTTTCCATCTCTGCTTCTATGGTGTCCCGGATTGCCGGGAAATTCCCCAGGCGGATCCCCTGACTGTTCGGGGTCGTTTTGCCCTTGGTAATTTGAGCGAAAGCGGTCCACAAATTGGAATTTTTGCGGAAATGGTCTTCCGGGAGAGCTTTCACCGCAGCCCGGGTAAGAGGAAAATATCCCGTGTTGGCGTGCCACCAGCCCTGCTGTTCGGGTTGCCCGAGAAACTCGAAAAACTTGGCTACGGCCTTATAATGTTCCTTTTTGTGCCCCTTCATAACCCATAGGGAGGCTCCTCCGATGATGGAGTTGCCCTGCGGATATCCCGTTAACTTTGGCAAGGATCCTGTACCCCAACCAAATTTGGCAGTCCTGGTCAAGGTACCTACTAAAGCCGTCGAAGCCAAACCAATGGCGGCTTGCCCATTGATGATCGGCTGATCCCCCCTATTGGTCCTTCCCGAGTAAGTAAAGATCCCTTCCTTTTGCCATCTTGTGAGCAGGTCGAGGATTTGGACTCCGAGTTTCCCGTTGATCTTCAATTGGGTGGCCATGGCCGAAAACCCGTTGTTGTTATTGGCAAAGGGCTGATCGTTCCAGGTATGCATATTTTCCATGAGGGTCCAGGAGGGCCAGGCGACAGTGAAGCCGATTTTGGTGACGCCCTTGGATACTGCGGCCCTGGCACATTTTTCGATTTCTTCGAAAGTGGTGGGTGGATTCATTGGATTCAGACCGGCCTTTTCAAAAATCGTCTTGTTATAGTAAAGGATGGGGGTTGAAGAGTTGAAAGGCATGGAATACAGGTTGCCCCCTTTGGAATAATAGGATCTTACGACGCTGAGATAATCGGCCCAGTCGATCTTAATCCCCTGATCTTTCATCAACTGAAAAACCGGATAAATGGCCCCGGAAGAAAGCATGACTTGAGTTCCCACTTCATAGACCTGGAGAATGTGGGGATGGGTCTTCGCCCGGTAAGCCGCAATGCCGGCAGTCAAGTTTTCGGCATACGACCCCTTAGAGAGGGCTTTGACCGCGAATTCGTTCTGGCTGGCGTTAAACTTGGCAACGATTTCATTTACCCTGTCAGCCAGAAAACCGGTATGGGCGTGCCACCAGACAATTTCCGTTTTAGCCTGAGCCAGTGCTGGGAAGATCCCAAAGGCCATCATAAAAAAAAACATAACCAAAACTCCACTTTTTAAGCCTCTTTTCATAGCTCACCTCCGTGATTGGTTATTCAACATCTTTTGGCGCAGATTATGTGAAGGTTTATCAAAATCGGTTTAATTTTATGTTAATATTTAGTTAATTTTTTGCTAATTGTCAAGTTATTAATCTCTTTATTGGCCCCAAAAATTTTAAGAATATATGGATTGTTTTTTTATCCCGGCCAAGAGAGCTTCTCCCCCCTTACCCATTCCTTTCCCTCAGGGGGGAGAGGGAGAGGAAAGAAAATTTTCGACGGAATTGTCGAAGAATCATAAATCGTCGAAGCCTGAAATGGTGTTTAAAGAATTCATATTATTATCTTTTCCCGAGAAAGGGGTGAAGACCCTCGACAATTTTTCCTGTCAGTCTTCTTAGAATGAATCTTGGCCTAATTGCTTACAAAAAATTTATTTCACAATTTAAAAGTGTTATGAGCATATTGCTTACTACTTCCTACTTGGCACAAGGGTTGCAAATTAAGACAAGAGAAAGGGAAAAAAGAAAGGAGAAAAAAATGAAAAAGATGATCGTTGCCGTTTTCGTAGTCACCCTGTTGGCCGCCTCAGGTTTAGCCATGGCCCAAGGCTGGGGCAGGGGTGCAGGTATGGGACCGGGCTACGGCCCTTGTGCTACCGGGTATGGCCCGGGTGGATGGGCTGCTGCCCTGAACTTGAGTCCTGAGCAGAATCAGAAGATGCAGGCGCTGCGGGAGAGTCACTTCAAAGAGACCATCCCTTTACGGAATGAGATCATGAGCAAGCGGCTTGAACTGCGGACTCTTTGGGCCCAGACCAACCCCGACCAGGAAAAAATCCTGGCCAAGCAGAAAGAGATCAATGCTTTGACGGCCCAGCTCCAGGAAAAAGCCACCAAGCATCGCCTGGAGATGCGGCAGGTTCTCACCCCTGAACAGCAAGCGAAAATAGTAGCTTATATGGGTGGCCCTGGTGGGTTTGGGCCAGGATACGGTATGAGAGGTGGATCTGGTCGTGGCCGCGGAATGGGATGGGGTGCTGGTTACTGCCCCAGGTGGTAAACTAAATTCAATATTCAACATCCTCCAGCAGGGGAGGGCCAAGAAAAGGGCTCTCCCCTTTTTTGTCTTTCCCAACCCTTTTTCTATGTGTTATCATAAATTTTTTCCGCCATCACCCTTTTTCCTCAAAAGGGGAGAAGGAACGCGCCAAAGGAGGATTGGATCTTGAAAGAGGAAGAAATTGCCGCCAAGCTGAAAGAAGCAGCCAAGGATGGAAAAATTTCCTGTGCCATTGCTCAAAAAATCGCCAGCGAAAATAAAATTTCCATGAACCAAGTGGGAAATCTTCTCAATAATATGAAAATCAAAATCACCCAATGTCAGTTGGGATGTTTTTGAATTGCAGATTGCAGATTTCGGAATGCGGAATGTTGAAAAATGGGTCAATGGTTCGAACCCTTGATCGGGCTACCAGCGCGAAAGGAAC
The DNA here is from genome assembly GCA_029857975.1 of Deltaproteobacteria bacterium. The sequence continues at coordinate 6,796 of JAOUFX010000150.1, forward strand.
CTTTGAACGCTGTCTTTGAGGTGTTATGAAAGCACGGATTACGATCATTTGTGAAAATTCGGTCTCGA
>JAOUFX010000151.1 GCA_029857975.1 Deltaproteobacteria bacterium
CAAAAGGCCTTCTCCCCGGCGCCGGTGAAAATGACCACCCCCACGGTTTCGTCCGCTTCGGCCCTCCCAAAAGAGTCAATAAGTTCTTCCATGGTTTTTATCCGGAAAGCATTGTACACCTTGGGCCGATTGATGATGATCTTGGCGATTCCCTCTTTGGCCTCGTAGAGGATGTCTTCGTAGTTCATCACTCCCTCCTAAAATTTGTAGTTTCCCAACCTGTTTTCCTTTTCGGAAGGCAGATTATCACAAGGCTGAGAGCCTTTCAACCTTTTTCACCCGTTCCATTTTCCCTGTCTTGCCCCCATTTTCAAATTTCGCTTCCATCTGAAATTTAGGCAGTGGCCTTCTAATATATTGATAATTGTCTTAAAATCATGGTTCCTTTTCCGGTGTTAAGAGATGATCTGTCATCTGAGCCGCAATGGTAGCCACTTTTCGCAATTCCTTTTTAACTGCTTCTTTGTTCCTTGCACGTTAATTATTCATCTTCTTAGGGCTGGTCTTTTGTAATCGGGAAAGGCCGTCAATATTGCGTTTCAATTGCATTGAAAAGGAAATATCAATAAATTAAAGGGCCACTACCAAAATTTAATGTTTTGAATTTAATTCATACCTGTAAGGGTAGCCTGTCCGGGGGAGTAAATTTTCATAACTTACTAATATATTTTGTATTATTTTCATAGTAAAGGCACCAAAAAAATTTTTGAGGCGCAAGATTTCGCTTGACAAAAGTTTTCTTTTGAGTATCATTCATGCCAACAGAAGTTGGGGCTTTTTCTCTCTGCGGCTTTCCTGTGGGATCCACCCACCTTTCACCCGGGAGAGTGAGAGGGAAGCAAAGAAAAGTTTTTTCTCCCTGTTCCTCCAAGGTGAAGAGGGGCCCTCTGGGGGAGAACAAAAAGCACCTGATCCTGCAAGTAGCCACCGAGGTCTTTTCCGAAAAAGGTTTCAAATGGTACTTTGCCGTCCAAAATGCCGGCTTTTGAAAAATCTATTTTGGACAAGAGTGTCACGCTGTTAACCCTGTACAACAAAGCGGGTGAAGTGGATCGGTCGGTCTATGGTGATGGGAAGTACAAATTGGCTGCTTTTCCCTCTTTGTATCGGGTGGAACAGGGTGCTTTCCCTCTGGTAAGCTTGGGGGAGCGAATCTGGAGCATAAGGGGGGCATTACCTCGTGATCGACTTTGAATTGAATGATGAGCAAAAGGCATGGCAGAAGAAAAGCAGGGACTTTGCGGAAAGGGAAATCAAACCCCTTTCCCTAAAATTGGACCGAGACCCCTCCCATGATTTTAACTGGGACATCGTTCGGAGGCTGGCCAAGGAGGATTTGCTCTTCCTGAGCATTCCCAAGGAATATGGGGGGAGCGGCCTGGATCCCGTCACCATCGCGCTCATCATAGAAGAGCTGGCCGTGGGCGACGCCGGGGTGGCCTTCACCACAACCACGAATTTATTCCAACCCATCCAGACGGACGGCAATGAAGAGCAAAAAGGAAGATACCTTCCCCTCATTTGTGACCGAGGAAACCCGGGCCTACTTTCCTTTGTGATCACCGAACCCGGCGCGGGGTCGGATGCTGCGGCGATAACTACTTCCGCTCAGTTAAGGGGCGATGAATACTTGATCCGGGGAACCAAATGCTTCATCACCAACGGAGGCCTCGCCCGAGTGTATACGATTTTTGCCAACGCGGATCGGACCAAGGGCGCCAAGGGCATTTCGGCTTTCATCGTTCCGGGTGATTCCCCCGGCCTATCCCGGGGTAAGGTCGAAGACAAGATGGGTCTTCGATCCTCCTGCACCGCTGAGGTAATCTTGGATGACGTCCGAATCCCCAAGGAGAATTTGCTCGGAGAAATTGGATCCGGGTTCCGAATTGCCATGCGATATCTGGATGTGGCCAGGACAACCTCCTGCGCCGCGGTGGCCTTAGGCTTGGCCCGAGCGGCCCTGGAAACGGCTATGGGCTTCTTCAAAAGATCTCCCGAGAAGGCCAAAGCTACCATAGGACAGCAGATCATTTCTCATAGTTTGGCTGACATGGCTGCGGCTCTCGAGTCATCGCGGCTCCTGGTTTGGAAGGCCGCCTGGATGTTGGGGAAGAAGCTTCCGGTCTCCAAAGATTCGGCCCTGGCCAAATTTTTGGCCAGCGATATGTGCCTGAAGGTGACGGCCGACGCCCTGCAACTCCTCGGATTTCATGGATACACCCCTGAATACCCTCTGGAAAAATACCTGCGGGATGCCAAGATTCTCCAGATATACGAAGGCACCAATCAGATCCAGAGGACCGTAGCCTCAAGGGAGTTGTTGGCCAATTGAATCCGTTTCGGAAAAATTTCAACAGACTTTTGGAGGTATAAGAAGGGCCGATGGGTATGCAGATCATCGTCTGCATCAAGCAGGTTCCGGACACGGCCGAGATGAAAAAAGTTCAAATCCATGCCGAGAGGGGAACCCTTGTCCGAGAGGGAATCCCAAGCATTCTTAATCCCTTTGATGAATATGCTCTGGAGGAGGCGGTTCGGATAAAGGAAAAGCTGGGAGGAAAGGTTACGGTCCTCAGCATGGGTCCCGCCCAGGCTGAGGATGCCTTGAGGAAGGGCCTGAGCATGGGGGCGGATGAGGCCGTCTTGCTCTGCGACAGAGCATTCGCCGGCGCCGACACTCTGGCTACCGCTTACACCTTGAGTGCCGCCATCAAAAAGATCGGCCCCTTTGACCTGGTTCTTTGCGGACAGCAAGCCATCGATGGGGATACAGGGCAGGTGGGCCCCAGCCTTGCTGAGCACCTGCATGTGCCGCAAGTGACGTATGTGGATCGGATTGAAGTCGAGGGCCAAAATCTTAAAGTACGCCGGGAGGTGGAAGGAGGGTATGAAGAACTTCATTGCCCGCTGCCCGCTCTCCTTACGGTAGTCAAAGGAATCAATGAACCGCGGATTCCCACCTTCAGCTGCCTCGCTGAGGCCCTGGAGAGGGAGATTCCCATGTGGACCGCCGCTGACCTGGCAGCCAGGACAGATCGAATCGGACTGGAGGGGTCCCCCACGTGGGTGGTGCGGATCTGGACCCCTGAACCGAGGCGTAACGGGCAAGTGATTGAATGCCCTCCCGCGGAAGCGGCCCAGAAATTGGCTTCTTTCCTCAGGCAAAAAGGGATTCTATCGTAGGAAGGCCTGATGGGAATAGGGATAGACCAAGACAAATGTACAGGATGCGGGCGATGTCCGGCCTTCTGTCCCTTCGGTTGTTTGGAAGTGGTCGATGGAAAAGCGGTCATCAAAGAAGGCTGTCTGGTCTGCGGAGCCTGCAGAGAGGTTTGCGATTTCGAAGCCATTGTCCTGCAAAGCGAGCCGTCCCAGGGGATTCCGGACCTCGAAAAATACAGCGGGGTCTTGGTGTTTGCCGAACAGCACCAAGGTAAGCTGAGGGATTGCACTCTGGAATTGCTGGGCGCGGGAAGAAAGCTGGCCGACCAAACCCGACAGGAATTGGCCGCGGCTCTTATCGGATCTGAAGTCGATATGTTATGTCCGCCCCTGTTTGCCCATGGAGCAGACAAGGTCTACCTTGTACAAGATGAAAAACTGAAATTCTATCATACCGACCCTTATGCGGCATCCCTGGGGGCCGTGATCGTTCAACAGAAACCCTCCATCGTTCTTTTTGGAGCTACGACCACAGGCCGTGATTTGGCGCCCAGGCTTGCGGCTCGCCTCCGGACGGGTTTGACTGCGGACTGCACGGGGCTGGAGATCGAAGAGGAAAGCGGGCATCTTCTGCAAATTCGCCCCGCGTTTGGTGGCAATATAATGGCCTGCATTAAGTGCGCCAACGTTCGCCCTCAGATGGCGACCGTGCGGCCTAAAGTGATGAAGAAGACAGTACCTGATTTATCCCGCCGGGGAGAGATTATTAAGGTGGAAGGGAAGGTAAATCCCAAGAGCATACGCACCAAGGTCATCCAGGTGATCGAGACCATGGACCAGATCGTTAATCTGGAAGAAGCAGAGATTGTGGTCTCCGGTGGGAGGGGATTGGGAAGGGCGGAGAGCTTCCATCTTCTGGAAGAACTCGCCCAAGCCCTGGGCGGAGCGGTGGGGGCTTCCCGGGCAGCGGTGGACGCCGGATGGAAACCGCACTCTTTTCAGGTGGGCCAGACTGGCAAAACTGTATGTCCCAAGCTCTATATCGCTTGCGGGATTTCGGGAGCCATCCAGCATTTGGTTGGGATTCAGACCTCTGATATGATCGTGGCAGTTAATAAAGATCCAGAAGCTCCGATCTTTAAGGTTGCGGACTTCGGGATCGTAGGAGATCTTTTTCAAATCATACCTGAACTGACCCGGGTGGTTCGGGAATTCAAAGGAGACAACGGTTCAGGCGGGTGCGAGAGGTGATCATGGAAGTGCAATATCAATTGACCAAGAAACAGACGTTATTTCAGGCGATGGTAAAAGATCTTGTCCAAAAGAAGATTGCACCTCGAGCCGGTGAAGTCGACGGCACAGCCAGTTTTCCCCATGAATTGACCGAAATATTGGGGCAGAACCGACTTTTATCACTGCTGGTTCCCAAAGAGCAGGGAGGCGAAGGGGCCGGCTTCATGGATTTCTGCATAGTCATTGAGGAGATCAGTAAGGTCTGCCCAACCTCGGCTGTCATCTGCACGTTCCAAAACATGGGCTCCAGATTCATATTGAAGAACGGAAAAGAGTCCCATAAGAGTTATTTGCCCCAAATGGCAACCGGCCAAATCATTTTTGGGTTCGCCCTGAATGAGGCAGCAGCCCTTGATCTGGCTGCCGTGCCAGTGACTGCGATCAAGGAAGGTCGGACTTATGTATTGAACGGAGCCCCATGTTTCATCGCGAATGGTGACGTAGCCAATATTTTTACTATTTTCGTCCTCACCAATGGCGCGGTCAGCGGGTTGCTGGTGGAGAAGGGAACGTCCGATTTTTCTGTGGTGAAGATCGAAGGCCTGACCGGCAGCGAAGCGAGGTATGGCTGCCAAGCCATTTTCAAAGATTGCCACGTTCCTATAGAAAGCCTTTTGGGGCAAGAAGGGGATGGCCTGAGAATTATGGTAGACTTCGTGGGCGAGATCGGTTGCTCAGCCGCAGCCAGAGCAGTGGGGGTGGCCCAGGGAGTTCTCGACTACGCTATCCAATACGCCAAAGACAGGGTACAATTCGGGCGTTCTATCTTCCAGTTTCAGGCCATCCAGTCATTGCTGGCCGGCATGGCTACCAGGGTGGAAGCAGCCAGGCACTTACTTTACAAGGCAGCCTCGATGTACGATCAGGGGAGCAAAGATGCTTACCGGTTTGCCGCCATGGCTAAATACTTTGCCGCCGATGCGGCCCTGGCAGTTTCCGCCGACGGAGTTCAGATCGCGGGGGGATATGGCTATATGAAGGACTACCCCTTGGAGAAAATGATGAGAAATGCCAAGCTGACTCAAATTGCCGAAGGAACCAACCAACTTCAGCAGTTGATCATAGCCAAATATCTCTGAGTGAATGTAGGGCGTTCATTTAGGATTGCAGGATTATTAAAGTAAGGAGGATGGATATGCCATTGATGAACGGAAAGCAGTACCGGGATAGTTTGAGGAAGATGAAGCACGTGGTCTACATCTTCGGGGAACGCATCTCTAACCCCGTGGACCACCCCATTGTCATTCCCTCGCAGAATGCGGTGGCCATGACTCATGACTTGGCTTTTGACCCGAAGTATGAAGACCTGCTTACCGTAACGTCCTCTCTGACGGGCAAGAAGATCAGCCGTTTTACCCATATCTTTCAGAGTATTGATGACATGGTGAAGAAAGTGAAGATGGCCAGGCTTCTGGGACAGAAGACGGGCACCTGTTTTCAGCGTTGTGCCACCATGGATGCAGCCAATTCCCTGTTCATCGTCACGAGTGAGATGGATAGAAAGCTGGGGACAAATTACCATGATCGTTTTTTAAACTTCATACGGGAGGCTCAAGAAAAGGATTACTACGTTGGAGTGGCCATGACCGATGTAAAGGGCGATCGTTCCCGGAGGCCTCATGAACAAGCGGATCCGGATTTATACCTCCATGTGGTGGAAGAAAAGAAGGATGGGATCGTCGTGCGGGGGGCCAAGTCCAACCAAACGGGGTCGATTAACTCCCAGTACACGATCGTGGCGCCGACGGCGGCCATGAAAAAAGAGGATAAGGATTATGCGGTGGCCTTCGCCGTACCGACGGATGCCGAAGGAGTCATTCACATCTACGGCCGGAATCCCGGCGATACCCGGAAACTGGAGGGCTGCCCAGTGGACTTGGGCAATTATCGATTCAGCGGTCAGGAAACCCTGCTGATCTTCGATAATGTTTTCGTCCCCTGGGAGAAAGTCTTTCTCTATAAAGAGGTTGAATTCGCCGGACGGATTCCCTTTCTTTTTGGGGCGAACCACCGGCAGTCCTATGGGGGTTGCAAGGCCGGGGTGAGCGACGTCTTGATCGGGGCGGTGAAATTGTTGGCCGAGTACAACGGGCTCGACAAGATGCCCCACATCCGGGACAAGATTTTAGATATGGTGCGACTGACCGAGACGATTTACTGCTGCGGCATCGCCACGGGTGTGGAAGGAGTAAAGACGGAGTGGGGTTCTTACTTTGTCAATCAACTTTTAGGCAATGTGTGCAAGCTCAATGTGGGGGCCCTACCCTTTGAGATGGCCCGGATGGCGGTGGACATCACCGGGGGAATTCTGGGGACGATGGTCTCGGAGAAAGATTTAAAAAGCCCGGAGATCGGCGGGTATGTGGAAAAATACATGAAAGGGTTGCCCGAGGTTCCC
>JAOUFX010000152.1 GCA_029857975.1 Deltaproteobacteria bacterium
CCCCCCGCCGGTTTCACGGACGAATCCAGACATTCCCCCTTCTTGCGATGAAATCCTTCTCCAAGTTTTGGCCAAAGCACCGCAAAATCGTTTCCAGAGCGGAAAAGATATGGCCGAAGCCTTGAAAAAGATCGTTCAAAAAAACAGAAAGAATCCAGCCTAACCCTATCGGAAAAAACGAAAAGATCGATGTAGACCATTTTGGGTCTTGACTTTTTAGGCTTAATTCAATTATATTATTCAAAATTCTGAATCGCCGGAGTATCCAGCAGAAACATTTTTAGAGAATTCCCCAATTTGAGGGGTTTGAAGAGGCCGGGGAGAATTTACAGGTGAAAAACAATATCAATGCTCCCTCCTTATGGACTTATTTGAATCCTAACCAAAATAATTTTACCTTAAAGATTTCCCTTACGACCCAAGATTCCTCGACTCTCGAAAAAACTTCTTTTCCTTTCCTGGTGTTAACCGACTCCGATCCTCTCTCCCGCTTACTGGAAGCAAAATTCATAACCGCTGCCGGAAACGAGGTCAAGAAAGTATTTCTTTTGATACAAAGAGACCAATATCTCCTGGCCCAGGATGACTTTTGGCCTCTGAATAACAAAGATATTTATTCTTCTTGGCAAAAAGCTTTTTCTTTCCACGCCGCCAAAAAGGAAGATGGTTCCTTCGTCATTCTTCATCCGGTCAACCAAAAGGAAGGACTGCTCCCCTGGCAACCCCTATTTTTTTGTAAAGCCAAGGAGCTTTATTTTCACCCGGTCTGTCCCCAATGCGGCTTTGAATTGAACCAATGCGAAGATGATGCCGTTCTCGCACGTTCCGGACTCCAGGCCCACTCGACCTCCTTAAAACGTTACCTTTTTTGCCCCTCCTGTTTTAGCGGCGGGAAATCTGATTTTTATGCCTATGCTGTGGATAACTTCGACCCGCCCGCGCTCAAGGACCGTTTCAATTTAATCAAAGAGTTTGGAAAATTGGATAAAAACCGCCAACCTGCCGACCTTTTTCCTTGCCTGGATTGCCCCGATCACCCGGGTTGCTATGGGCCGAACTTTTTAGCCCTTTCCCGCATCGTCCCTTTTTCCTTTTACCCTTTTTTCATGTTTATCTTCGAGGCGATGTCCTTGAACGCCAAGGATTTCTTATCCCTTCTTTCCGGTTCCACCTTTGAGGAAATCCAAACCCGGCTTCAAGCCGGGCGTGACCTTGGAAGGATAGCTTGCTTAAAGTTGCTGCAACAGGACTCGCTGGCCAAGCCGATTCATCTTTTTGACGGCGATGAACGGTATTTTCTGGAAGTTTTCTATTTGAAACTTTCTTTTTTGAATGAAGTTTTACGGAGTCTCTTTTCAGAAGGGGGCTTTTATGAGCACCCCCAGATGCGATTCTCCGTGGACCGCATTTGGGTAAAACCGGCCGTTTCTGGAAATTTTCTTCCTTCTTTCTGGAATTTTAAAATCCAGATCATGGATATCCATAGAAACTTCCAGGAAAATCGGTCTTTTCCTAAATTACCCCAAACCGATGGTCTATACTTTTTGGGTCAACTTTGGTTTTACACCTTTTTAGTTAATAAAAAACAAAATATCTCCGATATTTATTCAGCCCTGAGCAAGGTGGTGGATCGGGTTTTTTCCGGGAGTCTCGTTTCTTTCATAGAAGGGCCTCCTGCCTTCTTTCCCGAAAATATTTTTTGGAATCCGGAAGGTAAGGCGGTTAGAAAAATGTACCAGCCTCTCTGGGAAAAGGCCTTGAGTTTGGGATGTTTGTTAATGCAATGTAGTTTGAAACAAGACTCGCCGTGGTCTCCGGAAGTTTTTTTCCAGCAGCTGGAATCCTTACGGGAAGAAGTGAAGGGAAACCTCTTCCGGGAAGGGCCGGCGCAAGAGGAAAAAGAAATTTTGCCGGTTCATCAGGCCATTTTGAAAATCTTAGAGAAGGTTCTTAGAAAATGGCAGATGGAAGTCGAGTCCGCCCCGGAAGAATCGATGGAAACGATTATCCTCGCGCCTGAGGGTTATAAGAAAAGGGGCCCTTTACCTTCCATCCCAGACGTGCCCATAAAAGAAGAATTTCCGGAGACGGTGATGATTTCTCCCGGGGGTCTTCCCCAAGAGGCCCCTCCGACTCGTCCCCCAGAAAGGGGAGAGCAAGAAGAGGCTCCCGAGACCGTAATGATTTCTCCTTCCCGGGCGCAGGGGAAAGAGGAAGCTCCTGAAACGATTATCGTTTCTCCCTTAAAAGCCCCTCAAAGAGTAGGCAGGACTTCAGAAATATCTCCGCCGCAAGATTCAAAAATCCAAGAAGGAAAAGTTCCCGCCCAGGAGGCTTCAATAGAAGAGGTCCAAGAAGAGGAACTATCCGAAACTGTTATCCTTAGCCCCAAAGAGCTTCGGGAGAAAAAAGGAAAATATGGGACCAGAAGGTAATTCCCTGGCCGTGGAGAAATTGGCCGCCGAAATCAGGACGGTTTATGAATCCGATCCGCAGCAAGCGGAATTTAAGATCGAAACCCTCCTGCAAAAGAAATGGAAAGACTTCTCCCCCATAGAGCGGTTGGACCTTCTTAAGAAACTGGGAAAACAATTTGAGGTTTCCGCCCCAAGCCAGGTCCAACAAGGGTCCGGAGCCGGGGAGCTTCCACGCCTTCTCTCCATGCTTTTAGGAAAAAGAGTCTCCATGCTCGACTTGTCCTCCGTAGAAAATTTAGAAAATTTGGCCCGTTCCTTGAATACCGTCTTTGACACCCTTAATCAGATCATCGGCGTAATCCACGCCACCCTTTGGGGCAAGCAAGCGGAGATGGAAACGATCCGCTTGATCCTTGGTTCCAATCTGGAAGGGAGAGGACAGCCTGATTCTCTGCAAAATTATCTTGATCAGATTAAAGATGCCTTTTTGGTTTCCCATCGGGCTTTTCGTCTCGCCGCCCACACCAAAGTCGGGGAAGTTTTAAAGGAATTGGACCCAGACCGCATTGCCGCCGGGGCGGAGGGAGGATTGGACTTTGGTCCCCTGCGCAAGGCCAAGCTTTTCGAAATTTATAAAGAGAAGTTTTCGAAGTGTAAAAGCTGGCACGAATCAGACCGCTTTTTAGAGGACCTGCTAAGAGAATTTGAGAAAGACTGTCAAAAATTATATGTCGGGGTCCAGAGGGGGAAACATGAAAAGAGTGCTTGAAAAGTTTTTCCTATTATGCCTTTTATCGCTGATGGTGGCCTGCGCTTCCAAACCGGCGGTTTTGCCTACTCCGCAATGGAGCTATGAAAAAGATGCCATTCGACTGCTGATGAAGAGCGATCCGAAGTTAAATCTTTTCGAAGACAGCCCCCATGCCCTTTTGCTCTGTGTTTATCAGCTGGCGGATCCGAATGCCTTTAACCAATTGAAGGAAGAGAAAGAAGGAATGGCCAAGCTTTTGGAATGCGGCCGTTTCGATGCCAGCGTGGCCAGCTCGAAAAGACTGGTGATTCAACCCGGGAAAGATTCGACTCTGTTGCTAGATCGGGCGGAGAACGCCAAATACGTTGGGATTGCCGCCGGCTATTACATCCTCCAAAAAGATCGCGTTGTCCGTCTGCAGCAAATTCCCGTCCAGGTAGACGTTAAAGGATGGATCAGCAAAACGAGGACGACCAAACCGGGAATGTTCGATATGGAGCTTTATCTTGGCCCGCAAGAAATTTTAGGCCTCAAGGGAAAATAAAAATAATGGATATCCAAAGACCTCTTTTTTGGCATCAAGGCCTGTTTTTACAGCCGCAACACTTTCAGTTGCTCGATCTGTCGTTTCAATCCCTTCTGGCCCCTTTTTATGATTTCCTCCAACCCCATTTTTGGGGGGTGGGGGCATCGGAAATCCAGAAGGGGGGGCTGGCCAATCGGACCTTCAATCCGCTACGGGGTGAGTTTTTATTTACCGATGGAACTTATGCGGTCTTACCCGGCAACGCCCTCATTGAAGCTCGCGCTTTCAACGAAGCCTGGGTGGAAGGAGGGAAGCCTTTTGCCGTTTATATCGGCCTTAAAAAATTTACGTATACCGGAGAAAACGTAACCCTCCTTCCCCGCTTGGAAAACATTTCCGAGGTCCCTACCCGTTTCGTTACGATTGCCGATCCGGACGAAGTGAAAGATTTACATGCGGGGGGACCCGAGGGCAAGGTGAAAAGGCTTTATTACGCTCTTAAGGTATTCTGGGAAACCGAATCGGCGCAACTGGGTGATTATGTATTGCTTCCCTTTGCTCAACTGGAGAGAGCAGGTGCAGAAATAAGATTATCCGAGCATTTCATTCCCCCCTCCCTGATGATGGCGAGTGCCGAGCCCTTACAAAAGCTTTTCAAAGAAATCAGGGATCAGGTGGCCGGCCGCTGCCACCAATTGGAAGAATATAAAAGCCAGCGGGGGATTCAGACGGCCGAGTTTGGAACCCGAGACATGGTTTATCTCCTGGCTTTGAGGTCCCTCAACCGGTACGTCCCCCTTCTTTTTCATTTTGCCGAGGCCCAGCAGGTCCACCCGTGGTGGGTCTATGGTACTCTGCGGCAGGTTATCGGAGAACTTTCCTCTTTTTCGGAAAGGGTCAACGTCCTGGGAGAATTAAAAACCGGGAATCGGATTCTGCCGCCTTATGATCACCGCAATCTATGGGAATGTTTCTCCGCCGCTCAAACCTTGCTCTCTCAACTTTTGGATGAGATTACTGCCGGGCCGGAATATGTCATTCGCCTCATTTACGACGGCACCTACTTCGCAGCCGAATTAAATCCGTCCCTTTTCGAAGGGCGGAACCGGTTCTATTTGGTCCTGAAAACCGAAGAAGATCCAAAAGAGTTGCTCGACTCCCTGACCACATCGGCCAAGTTAAGCTCAAAGGAATCCTTACCCCTGCTGATCGCCCGGGCTCTTCCGGGGGTAGGATTGGAGCATCTGCCGGCTCCGCCCCAAGAATTACCACGGAGAGCTTCCTGTCTTTATTTTCAGGTGGATCATCATAGCGACCAGTGGTCTTCTTCCGTGAAAAAAGGCAATAACGTTGCCCTCTATTGGGACCGCGCTCCGGAAGATTTGGAAGCGGAGTTGATGGTGGTGGGAAGAACTTAATCACGAACCAATACAATGCAAAATGTAAAATAAAAATTATAAAATTTTAAATTGGGATCCAAATAACATTTTACATTTTCAATTTTTCATTTGGCAATTTTCATTAGCCGGGAGTTTTTTATGCATCTGACAGATTGTTTTATGCCGGTTATTGCTTATGGGGTCTATTTCCTGAAAACGGTGACCGGGAAGCAACCCCCGTATGATCAGGTGAAGGCGGATATTTTGCGTCTCCTCGGGCAGAGCGAGGATGGCTTAAAAAAAGGCCTTTTCTCCCAAGAAGATTATGACGGGGCCCGCTTTGCCATTTGCTCCTGGATTGACGAGGCGATGCTCAGTTCCTCCTGGAATCAAAAACAGCAGTGGCAGAGGGAGCAACTCCAGCGTCTCTATTACCAAACCACGGAAGCCGGAGAGGAGTTCTTCGAGCGGTTAAACCAGCTCGGCCCCCATCAAAGAGAAGTCCGGGAAGTCTATTATCTCTGCCTGGCTCTCGGTTTTATGGGGCGCTTTTGTCAGGCCGGAGATGAGGCTCTTTTAGAACACCTCAAGACTTCCAATTTAAAGCTCCTGGTGGGAAGTTCGGTCGGACTTCCTTCCCTGGAAAGGACAGAACTTTTTCCGGAAGCTTACCCCGCTGAAACAGCCGGGATCAGCCCCCCCCAGCAGAGGTTTTCCTTGTCCGTTTTGACGGTGGCCTCTTTAGCCGGACCCGTAATCCTTTTTGGGGCGCTCTTTATGATTTACCGATTTGTTTTAAAAGGCGTGGGAGAAAACTTTTTATCCATGGTGCCCTAAATGAAAGATACATTCTTAAAGTTTATTAAATTTTTCCTCATAATCGCCGCCGTACTGCTGGCTATTTTGCTCATCTTTGGGGCGGTATATCTCCTGGACTGGCCGTGGTGGGTTGGTCTCTTCCTCCTGCTGGGCCTGCTGGGCCTGGGCATTGGCCTTCTCTTCCTTAGAAAAATATTACTGAGGCGCCGGGAGCAGCGCTTCGTTCAGCAGGTCATCGAACAGGATGAAGCTCACGTAAGGAGTCTCGCCGGCAAGGAAAGGGAAGACCTGAAAGAACTTCAGGTTCGTTGGAAAGAGGCTATCGAGACTTTACGCCGTTCCCACCTGAGAAAGTTCGGCAACCCTCTCTATGTTCTTCCTTGGTATTTGGTGATCGGCGAGAGTGGTTCGGGAAAAACAACGGCCATCAGCAGCGCCCGTCTTTCCTCCCCGTTTGCCGAGTTCACCCGGACTTCGGGCATATCGGGCACAAGAAATTGTGACTGGTGGTTTTTTGAACAGGCCGTCATTCTGGATACGGCCGGAAGATACGCCATCCCCATCGACGAAGGGCGGGATAAAGAAGAGTGGCAAAGATTCTTGAACCTGCTGATCAAATATAGGGTAAAAGAACCCCTGAATGGCTTAATTGTTACGATTGCGGCTGACAAATTAATGGGGGCACCTTCGGAAACCCTGGGAGAGGATGCCCGCAATATCCGCCGCCGCATCGAAGAACTGATGCGGGTCCTGGGAACCAAAGTTCCCGTATACATCCTGATAACCAAATGTGACCTGGTTCAAGGGATGGCCCAGTTTTGCGACCGCCTTCCTGCCAAAAGTCTGGACCAGGCCATGGGTTTCATTAAGAAAGATTTGGCGACCGATGCTGCGTCCTTTCTGGAACAGGCTTTTAGCAACATCGGTGAGCATTTACGCCACCTGCGGATCCTTCTTT
>JAOUFX010000153.1 GCA_029857975.1 Deltaproteobacteria bacterium
CGCAAGGAATATTTTGGTTCCGGAGTCGTCCAGCGGATCTTGGAGAAAGGACAAATGGCCGCGGTGATCGAAGGAGGAGATAGCATTTGGTTTCATGATGGAAAAGCCAAAACAGTTCCCAAGCGGCTCAGTACCTCTTTCCTTTGCGGCCCAGTGAAAATTGAGGGGGCGATCACCGGTATTTTAGGGGTGGACCATTTTTATGAAGATCCGGTGGCGGTTACCGAAGATTTGAATCTACTCGGGGAGGTTTGCGCGCTCATCGCTGAAGCCATGTCGACGCGCAAGGCGATGGCAGTGGAAAACCGGGCCCTGCTGGAGGAAAACTGGAGTTTCCGGAAGGAATTAGAAACCTTGGGGCGGACCGTTCCTAAGGCCCGGAGAAGAATTTCCCTGACCGAGATCCTGGAAGAACGCATCGCCCGGGTGGTTGCGGAGATGAAGGTCGACCCACGGTCCAATGGACGTCTTTATGAGGATGTGTTGAAATCAGTGGAAAGAACATTGCTCACCTCGGCCCTGGAAAAAACAAAGCATGTCCAGTTAAAGACGGCTCGCTTCCTGGGGATCAATCGCAACACCCTGCGCCGAAAGATAAAAGAGCTGGGAATTATGGCCAAAGAAAAATAGAGGGTTCAAGGATCCCAGGGGTCAAGGGTTCCGGTGAATCCTTGAACCTTGTTTTTAGAGAAATCCTTTCGGTTTTGGGGCCAGGGTCTTTTCCTGCGGAAGAATTTTCTCTCCTTCCTTTTTCCCGCCATTCACCTTAAAACCAGACTCTTCCAAAATAAATTTATCATCGCCTGGATCGGGTTTGAACTCCAATTGGAGTTTTTGGGCTTCTTTGATATAAGATCCTTCTTTCAGTCGAATCTCCCCGCTAGGCACCACGATTATCGCCGAATCTCCCTGGATAGGGCATCTCTGCTCGCAAAACCCACAACCGTTGCAACGCGAGGCAATGACAAAGGGACGCCGGTATCCTTCCACGGTTCGAAAAACAATAGCGTTATAAGGGCAAATCTCATCACAGATCAAACAAAGCTTATCCTGAGCCCAAACCAAGCACATTTCCTTACGCAAAACAGCCGTACCCACTTTGGCGTTGGTTTTTTCCTCCAAGGGAAGAGAACGAATGGCCTGGGTTGGACAGACTTTACCGCAGACGTTGCAATTCTGTTCACAGGGGGCAAAACGCAGGTCCATTTTAGGCGTCCAGAAGCCCGCCAGACCGGATTCCCAAAAGCAAGGCTGAAGAGTATTGGTGATGCAAGACTTCATGCATTCCCCGCAACGGATGCAAGTCTGCAAAAAATCAGTCTCGGGGAGCGCCCCCGGGGGGCGGATAAGCTGATACCTCCCCTTAAGGG
The DNA here is from genome assembly GCA_029857975.1 of Deltaproteobacteria bacterium. The sequence goes on from JAOUFX010000153.1 coordinate 1,371, forward strand.
GTGTGAAGGGTGTCCGGTCTGCCAAAAAAGCGAGCGTTAGACCCCCGGCGGCGGAGTAGAAGAATCCCCTGCGGGAAAAATCTATGGCTGAATACTCCCCTCCTTTGGCGGAGGTTGGATGACCCGAGGCCTTGGTCGCAGCAAAAGAGGCCGGAAAAGTAATGGCCTCCTGCGGGCAAACCTCAGCGCAGGTCCGGCATTGAATGCATTCCGCAAGATGAGTCCTTTTCGGATTTTCCTCCACAGCCCCCATCGGGCAGGCCTTCTGGCATTTTAAACATTCATTACATTCTTGGCTGACCCGGCGTTTCCAGAGCCCAAGGGGAGAAATAAAACTAAGCAGTGCTCCCAGAGGGCAGAGGTAACGACACCAGAAACGGGGGGTGAGTCGGCTCAGGGTTATGATCGCTGCCAGAATGAGAAAGGTGACGATGGCCATGTAATAAACGGGCTGGGAGTAATGCCGGTGAGATAAACCGATCCACCCCAGGGCGTGAAAAATAGGGCGCATGAGATCCAGGAAAAAATTGATGAGGGTGATCGCCAAAGGGTAAAGGACGAAAGTGTAAAAGCGGGTGAGAAGAGGGAGGGGATCCATAAAATAGGACAAAGAAATCCCGGCCAAAGCGGCGATGAGGAAAGCAAAGAGAAGAAAATATTTTGTTTTGCGAAAAATGGTCTCGTTTTTCAAGGGCGAAATTTTCTGGCGACCCCAAATTAGGGAGTGGCTGAAGTCAATGACTACCCCCATCGGGCAGACGTAGCCGCAAAAGAATCGTCCGATGACCAGCGTGGTTCCAACGATCATCAGGGACCATAGAGTTCGCCCGATGATTTCCTTCCCGGCCAGGATGGCGGTTAATCCTAATAATGGGTCCAAGCGCAGATATACATCTGCCGGAAGCCAATCCGGCAGTTTGTAGGTGGCCAGGTAAAAAAGAGCGGTGAAGAGGAGGAGGGAGGAAGCCTGGACGAAAATCCTCATGTTTTCCCCTTGAATATTCGGAGTTGATCGAGATCGATCTTCCCTAAGCCTCTTTGATGAGCAACCAGCAGGTGTTCGACCTGCCGGCCTTTAAAATTTTGGCCGTACCAGGGGGCTACGGTTACGCCATAAGAATCAACGGCCACCGGGTCCATGCCGGCGATTACCAGGTTCGGTTTTTGGACTTCTCCGGGCCCTCCCGGGCCCCCGGTGACCAAAGCCCGCGTAGCGTCCAGGAGGGTAAGCTGGGGTTTGATGACCGTGGCCAGGTCCGCAATTGCCTGGTTGATGTTGTATTTGGAATGGAAGCTCTCCCGGTCCCAGATCAAGCCCATCAAACCCTTGAGGCCCAGACTTACACCCGTTGCTGAGTGAGATTTAGCCACAGGCAGACTGATGAGAACGGGGGTGTCCAATGTTTCCTTTATGACTTCCACGCTCTCCAGAATTTTTCCTTGGGGGACCTTGATCTCCCGGAAAAATTTTCTATCTTTAACGGCGATGACGTAGACGCCTTTGATCGACTGGCATGCATTGCGGATGCCCGAGCGCTCAAGACAAAGTTCCGGATTATTCAAAGTGTTATCCAGAACCAATACCTGTTGGGCGCCGGCTTCCATGCAAGCCTGGGCAACGGTGGCAACGACCAGGGGATGGGTGTTGCAGCCCACTTCGGGCGACTTGGGAAAAGACATGTTGGGCTTCAGGACAACGCGCTGGCCTTTTTTGACAAAGCGAGAAATTCCACCGATGACTTCCAAGGCCTTTCTGGTCGCGGCAGCCGGATCGCCAGATATGACCACTAAGTCGTATTCTTCTTTGGCATTTGAAAAAACAGGCCTCCCGGCCAAGGTCAAAGCTGTGCCCATAGCAGCGGATTTCAGAAAATCACGGCGGGTAATTTTTCGCCCAAAGTTTTTCATCGAGATAACATCCTTTTCTCTGCAATCATTTTAAGATTTTTTGTACCGAAAGCAATACTTCTTTTTTAGTCCAACTCCTGAACTTTCTCTATGATATGAATCAGAGGGAAACGGGAAAGACCCTTGACAATAACTTGAGGTTATATTATTAAATTAATAAAAGAATTCGGGAGGCGGGTTTATATCCGATGACCCCAACCAGTGCCAAAGGATCCCTGATTAAAAAGTTAGAAGCTTTATCCAAGATCAGCAAAGCAATCTCTTCCGACCTCTACTTGGAGGACATTCTGAGTTTGATTGTAGTGGTCACGGCTGAGGTGATGAAATCAAAGGTCTGCTCCCTCTGGCTGTTGGACGAGAGAGACAATGCCTTAAAGATCAGAGCTACGCAGGCCATGAGCGAAGAGTACCTGAAAGAGAGAAGCCTCAAACTGGGCGAAGGCGTCGTGGGATACGTGGCTGTGGAGAACAAGCCAATGATGATCTACAACGTTCTCAAAGAGCCGAGATACAAGGAGAAAGAACTGGCCAAAAAAGAGGGGCTGGTCTCCATGTTGAGCGTTCCCATGTGCGTGAAAGATGAAGTCATCGGGGTGATTAACTGTTACACCTCCTACCCGCACAAGTTCAATAAGAGCGAGGTGGAAGTTTTTACCACCGTTGCCAACCAGGCAGCCATCGCCATAGAAAATGCCGGCCTGATCATGAAGGCCAAGATGATCGAGGATGAGTTGATTTCCCGCAAGGTTGTGGAGCGGGCCAAGGGGATTTTGATGAAAGAACAGCATATCTCCGAGGAGGAAGCCTTCCGCAGGATTCAAAAAAAATCCATGGACTTAAGGAAATCAATGCGCGAGATCGCCGAGGCTCTCATCTTGGCCAACCAAGTCTAAAGCTGAATCCTCGCTGGATTGTCCTCCCCTTTTTTCAAAAAAAGCCAATAATAAAATCTTGACAAGAAATTGATTACTATGCTTTATTAGAGGCAGCTTAATCATAAATTATGCCGTCCGATGAAGTGCGGCATTCCTGCTGATGACAAAGGCGTCCATCGAAAAGGTGGACGCCTTTTTTTTATGGAGGTTTAGATAATGCCTTGGTTTTTTTAAGGAATCCGGAAAAGTGGCCAAAATTGGCCCATTCTTAACGGCCAATGAGGTTTTTAAATATATTTTGGCGAAATCGAGCCAGAGAGAAGGAAAATTAAGGAGGATATGACCATGTCTGTAATTCAAGAAGTCATTGCCAAGGCCAGACGGCTGGATGCTGATCAGCCTGAATTTCATCAGGCCGTAAAAGAAGTAATGGAAACTCTTGAGCCCACAGTAAAAAAACACCCGGAGTTCGTTAAAGCTAAAATATATGAAAGAATCGTTGAACCTGACCGAACGATTATCTTTAGAGTCCCCTGGGTCGATGATAAAGGTGAAGTTCAAGTCAACAGAGGGTTCAGGGCTCAGTTCAACAATGCCATTGGTCCGTACAAAGGTGGACTCAGGTTCCACTCCTCGGTTAACCTGAGTATCATAAAATTCCTGGGTTTTGAACAGACTTTCAAGAATTCTCTTACCACCCTTCCCATGGGAGGAGCAAAAGGAGGAGCTGATTTCGATCCGAAGGGGAAATCAGATAATGAGGTGATGCGATTCTGCCAGGCCTTTACGCGAGAGCTTTTCCGGCACATTGGCCCCGATACTGACGTGCCCGCTGGCGACATCGGTGTTGGCCAGAGGGAGATAGGATATATTTATGGATACTATAAAAAAGTTATGAACGAACATACGGGGGCCTTAACCGGAAAAGGACTGGAATACGGGGGGAGCCTTATGAGACCCGAAGCAACGGGGTATGGGCTCGTCTATTTTGTCGCTGAAATGTTGGCTACCCAGGGGAAAGATTTGGAGGGGAAAGTGGTGGCGATCAGCGGTGCGGGAAACGTTGCGCAATATGCCTTGGAAAAAGTGAATCAACTCGGGGGAAGGGTGATTAGCCTGTGCGATTCCAACGCCACCATTGTCGACGAGGAAGGGATTTGTACTGAAAAATTTGCTTATTTGATGGAATTAAAAAATCTGCGTAGGGGAAGAATTAAGGAATATGCCAATCAATACCCGGTCGAATGTTATGAGGGTAAAAGTGTTTGGGATGTGATTCGGGAAAAGGGGATTCCAATAGACATTGCTTTACCTTGCGCAACCCAAAATGAGATTGATAGGCAAAATGCTGAAGCGTTGGTGAAAAATGGATGTTGCTGCGTTGCGGAAGGAGCCAACATGCCTTGCACCATGGAAGCCATTGAGGTCTTTCAAGATCATCATATCCTTTATGCCCCCGGGAAGGCCGCCAATGCTGGGGGAGTGGCCACATCCGGCCTGGAAATGACGCAAAACAGCATTCGATTATCTTGGTCCAGGGAGGAAGTGGATCGGCGTCTATTACAGATTATGAAAAATATCCACCACGAATGTCTCGAAGCTGCAGAAGTCTATGGCATTAAAGGAGATTATCTCACGGGGGCGAACATTGCAGGATTCTTGAAGGTGGCCAACGCCATGCTGGCTTGCGGAATCGTTTAATAAAACCTAAAAAAGGCGATTCACCACAGAGGGCCCAGAGGAAAATTAAGATAAAACCAGGAAATAAACTCCTTTTCTCTGCTTTACTCTGTGCCCTCGTTACGCGGAAACAACACCATATTCTATCTGACGAATTTATTAGATGAGAACACAGCGCGGCAGTGCCGCAACCAAAAGAAATCCCCCCTCCCACCCCTCCCCCCTCGAGGGGGGGGGATAGGGTGGGGGGGATTGCTTAACAAAATTTTCAGAATTTGAACGTTAGTAGTACAGAGAAAATATTGAGCTTATTTTGTTTTTTAACTATGAAATTATTCTCTGAGATCTCTGTGGTGTAAAAAAAATCGCTCAATTTAGGTAAAAGTAATCGGCAGGGAGACCGAGAACGAGATAAATCACAATCCCCCCTTCCTCAATTAAAGCATACTACTTTTCCAGAAACAATATCGGCCAGGATGGACAGTCCTTTTCTTTCGACATCATGCGCCTTTATGACTTCTCCATAGCGGCTACCCTCCGGGATGAGCTTCCCCAGAATATTCGGTAGAGGATCCATCCATTGTTTGTGAAAAAATACCTTTTCTTTTTCAGGGAAAATGGCCACGTAGAAGATATCGGTCTCCACCAGGTCCAGGAAAAAATGGGTCCCGAAAGAAAGCTCCGGCGTCTGTCTCGCGGTGGAGTATTCCAGTTCCACGATGGCCGCCATGTGATTGATTTCCGAGAAACGAACCGGAACTCCCAGGGAGGGAGTCGAGGTTCCCCATCTTCCCGGGCCGATGAGCAGGGCGGGGACCTCCTCGCGGGACAGAATCTGCTGGTTGAGTTTGCCGATGAGGCGGGCGATGGAATATTTCTCCGACAGCGGAAGCCGGTGATAACTTTCCGGATCGACATAGAGGATCCGTTTGAGGGGCTGATTCAGGCTTCCCCCCATGAAATTTCCCTCCGACTGAAACAGGACCCGTTCCCCGGGAATCTCCTTCGG
>JAOUFX010000154.1 GCA_029857975.1 Deltaproteobacteria bacterium
ATCCTTTACGGAACCCAACTGGCGGTGATGGATGGGTACATTCGTACGGTCACGGATATTGTCTGGTCTTCCACCAAGAAGCCCCATACCTGGAAGGCCGGCCCCAAGGCCATCTACTACCTTGCCTTGCTGATCTTCGTGGTCTGGGGTTGCATTGCGATCAACATGGCCCGACCGATGGTGCTCATCATGATCGGGGCCAACATGGCGGGGTTCTGCTTCATCATTAGCTCCATCCAAACTTTGGTGGTAAACAACACCATGCTGCCCAAGGAAGTGAGGCCGCCGCTCTGGAGGAATATCGGCCTGGTCTGCGTCGCCATCTTTTACTCCTTTTTTGTGCTGGCCTTGGTCGGAAAACAGACCGGCTGGTTTTCGTTCGTTTAAGACGTGAAACGCTTGAAAAAGGGGTGCGCTTGCCCTGAACCGTTCTGGTTCAGGGCAAGCCCCCCTTTTTTTGTTAGACTCACCCCCTCCCAACCCTCCCTCCAAGGGGGGAGGGCGAGGGTGGGGGTGTCCGGATCAAGATTTCCCCCCTCTCTGCCCTCCTTCCCCTCAATGGGAGAGAGGATAAAGGAGGGGGGGCGAAGATAAATTTTATGGAAGGACCAAGCGAAAGCAAGTGGGAATGGTTAAAAAGGGCCTTGGGCCTTGGGCCTAAGTGGGTTCGAGTGGTCAGCGCTCGCATCGTTGCTGATGAAAAATCCAGGTACTTTGTCTCTCTCGCTCGCTATCATCCGCAAGTCCAGCCATTTGAATATGTCCGCCTCCTGCTCCATTATTACGCCAGGGTCTTGTTCCTCTTTAATCCGGCCGATGAGCGGATGATGCAATCAGCCAAGGACTTGAAAGAAATGATGCGGGTGATCTTCAACAGAAGGGTTGATGCTGGCCGCGATGTCCTGCAAAGAGCCGGGATCGACGGAGCAATGACCCTCGTCACTTCTGAGCTGCAAAAGAACCGCAAGGAGATTTTCATCACCCTTTATTACCTCAAAAGGGGGGAACTTTACTTAAAAGCCGAGATCCCCAAAGAGGCAACCGTTCAACAAATGGTCTATTCCGTGCCCGCCTTGTTGCAGTCCATCCTGCCCGAGCTGGATGGCCGGAGCGTCAATGTCCTCAATTACGCAGTGAGAGAGATGAACAAAGCTTACGATGCAGGAAAGAGCTTTTCAGACCTCCACAACATGTCAGCCATTCCCACGGAAGCTTTCGATGCGGCTGCCCAGCTTTTCGGGCAGCCACCTTCTCATCACGAGAGCTGAGCCTCCAGCCGTTCCGTCCTCACCAACATTCTTAGGTTGGCTGCCGAGGCAACATCATGATTATTCCTCCCTTAGGATCACTTTTTCACGGGGAATTGAATCTCGATGAGGCATTCTTGCGGACTGACCCCAGCCTCCCCGATTCCTTTATGGTAGACTTCCCGGAAGGGTCCCCTGGACTGATAGCCATTATCTTCAATCCATTTTAGAATGGCCTGATAAGTATCTGGTAACTTTTCAATAGGGCCGGAATGGGTGAGGCAGGCGAAGGCTCCCTTTTCCAGTTCCTTACTCTTGACCCCTCCCTCCTCTTTTAATTTCCCGGATATAGGAAGGGAAACTTCATATCGCGCTTTCTGGGGATTAAATGATTTAGGGTCATCTTGGAATAAACCCATGGCAGCACCTGTAATCTTCACCTTCTTCTCTTTAAGAAATTGGGAGAGTTGCTCCAAAGCTTTTCCTACTTCTCCAACGGCTCCTTCCTTTTCTATGAAGGCGACTTTACTCGGCATTAAGAACTTGATGGAGACTTCGGACATCGACGTACCCTCCTTTCTCATTTTTTTTAACTTCGCTGGGGAGTCACATATATCCAAGAAAAAAAGAACCTACAATTGCCAACGGATTCGCCGTGAAATTTTTCGGTGAAACCCCTCTTTCTGCGGGTTAAGGAGATGTGAGGGGCATGAGAATTCAGGTTTCCAGATTAAAGGGGAAAAAGGAGTAATCCGAAAAATATTTAGAGTTATTCTAAAAGAATTCCCTCATCTTGTCAAACTTCTTTAGGCCCCCCTTAGTAAATTTTTGGAGAATTTTGTTGACAGAATTATATGGCACTTGGTATATAGCCAAGAGTTATTTTAAAAAACTTTCTTCTTAAAATGACGAATTGACGAATTAAAGAAAGGACGAATTAAAGAAAGATTGTTTAAAGGAGAAAAAGGAGTTCTTATCATTTGTCGATTGCCAAAGGAGGTGATGACGAAGGAAACAGAAAGCTTTTGACTATTTTAAGCCAAATTATAAATTCAATAAAAGGAGGTTTTTTATGAAAAAGGTTATGTTATATGGTTTCCTGGCCGTTGCTTTTCTCGCCAGCCTGCTCGTTGCCGGCCCGGCCCTGGCAGCAGACCCAGTGGTAAAATGTAAAGTGCAGACTCCCTGGCCGCCGGCGTTGTGGCAGCATAAAGCCGCCCAAGTCTGGGCGGAAGACATCTTCAAGATCAGTGGCGGACGGATGAAGATTGACCTTTTTGCCACCGGCGAGATCGTCCCCGCCTTCGAGATCTTCAATGCGGTGCAAAGGGGCACCTTAGATGCCGGCCATACCTGGGCGGGCTACGTGATTGGCAAATATCCGGCGGCCACCCTGGTCGCCGCAACGCCCGCCTTCTTTGACCTGTTGGGTTATTGGACCTGGATGCAGGCCGGAGGAGGGAAGGAATTGTGGCAGGAGATCTACGGGGACAAACTGAAGGTATTCCCCGCCGGCATGCTCTGGGCCGAGGGGGGCGGATGGGCCAACAAGATGATCCAGAAACTCAGCGACTTCAAGGGGCTCAAATACCGCACCGTTTTGATCTGGGGCCAGATCCTGTCCGAAGCCGGAGCCTCAGTTGTCACTCTTCCGGCGGGTGAGATTGTTCCTTCTCTCCAGAGAGGAACGCTGGATGCGGCGGAGTTCAGCACGCCGGTTACCGATCTGCCCCTCGGATTCCACGAAGTGGCCAAATATTGGTACTTCCCCGGCCTGCACCAGATCGCTGGTTTCCAGGAGCTTCTGGTGAATAATAAGAAATGGGATGCCTTGCCTGCCGATCTGAAAGAAGTTGTTAAAGCCGCCTGCGAAACCTCCATGGCCCGGTCACTGACCCGCTGGCTCCTGGAGGACTGCAAAGCGGTGCAGAAGATAAAGGCAGAAGGGAAAGTTACGATCGTGAGGTTCCCCAAAGCAATGCAGCAGGATATCCTGGAAAGATTTGTGAAAAAGTATGACGCTCAGAAGGACCCGATGTTTCAGAAAGTGTGGAAATCCCAGAAGGAGCTCATGAAGATTTATAACCCCTACATGAAGCTGCAATCCGTGGATGCGGAAGTGGAGGTCAAATAAGCTTCCGGCTTCGGCGGGGAATGAATCATTAAAGAAGTAAACCTGGAGGGAGCCGCCCAGCCCATGTCCGGTTGGACGGCTCCTCTGATTAAAGGGGAAATTTCTTTATGGAGAAGCTCAAAAAAATCGTCACTCGAATCGAAAACCTCACGGAATGGTCGGGCAAAATATTTGCCTGGATCGTCATCCCGCTCGTGGCCTTCACCGTTTATGACGTCATCATGCGCTATTTGTTCCAGGCCCCGACGAAGTGGGCTTACGAAATGACTTGGATGCAGTATGGCGCCCACTTCATGCTGGGCGGAGCCTACACCCTGAAATACAAGTTACACACCCGGGTGGACGTCATCTTTGCCCAATTCGCGCCCCGGACGAAGGCCATCTTCGACGTCGTCGCCTACCTGGTATTCTTCTTCCCCATTTTTTACATTCTCATCAGCCATAGTACCATCTATGCCTACTATTCCTGGGAAATCCTGGAAGAATCGTATATCAGTTACTGGCAGCCGCCCGTCTATCCCATAAAAACAGTTATGGTCGTAGCCTTCATCCTCTTTGCTTTACAAGGAGTTGCTGAATTCATTCGCAACCTCGTATTTGCCCTTAAGGGAGAAACCATATGAGCCCGGAATATTTAGCCGTTGTTATGTTTTTAGGGGTCCTGGTGCTGGTCATGGTCGGGGTCCCCCTTTACATGGCCCTTGGGGGGCTGGGGCTTTATTTTGGAATTGCCGGGGGTTGGTCGCCTCAGGTTTACGATCAGTTCATCAACCGCATCTTCGGCCTGATGTCCAACGAAGTCCTTCCGGCCGTGCCGCTCTTCGTTTTTATGGGCGTGGTTTTGGAAAAGTCCGGAGCCGCCGATAAACTGTTCGGGGCGTTTTATCTGGCCATGGGAGGCCTCCGGGGGGGGCTGGCCGTGGCCACCGTTGTGATCTGCACGATTTTCGCCGCCTGCACCGGAATCGTGGGGGCCTCCGTCACGACCATGGGTCTTCTGGCCCTGCCGGCCATGCTGAAAAAAGGCTACAACATTCCTCTGGCGACCGGGGCGATCTGCGCCGGTGGAACGTTGGGGATTCTCATTCCTCCGAGCGTGATGATGCTGCTTTACGGCCCCATGGCGGGTCTTTCCGTGGCCAAGATGTTTATGGGTGCTTTTTTCCCGGGGTTTGTTCTGTCCGCTCTTTATATCGGCTACATTGTCATCATATGTATCATAAAACCCGAATTAGGTCCCCCCATGCCCAAAGAAGAACGGAAAGGCATCCCGGGCGCAAAGATTGCTGCGGATATTGCTCTCTACATGATGCCCCCGTTATTCCTCATCTTTGCCGTCCTTGGCTCGATCTTCATGGGGATTGCTTCTCCCACCGAGGCGGCCGCCGTGGGAGGATTTGGCGCGATTATCGTGGCCCTCGCCTACGGTCAGTTCAATTTTACGGCCCTCCAAGAGTCCGTAATCAGCACCCTGAAGGTCACCTGCATGGTCATGTTCGTGGCCTTGGGGGCCTTCATGTTCAGCGGGGTGTTCATGGCCCTCGGCGGAGCTAAACTCATCGGCAATTTCGTCATCTCCCTCCCGTTGGGGAAATGGGGCATCCTGGTGGTGATGATGGTGGTGATCTACCTTCTGGGGATGTTCATCGACTGGATTGGGATTCTCTTCATCGTCGTCCCCATCTTCACTCCGGTGGCCCAAAAACTGGGGTTTGACCCCTTGTGGTTTGCCCTGCTGGTCTGCGTGAACCTCCAGATGTCCTTCCTGTCGCCCCCCTTTGCCTATTCCATCTTCTACCTCAAAGGGGTCTCGCCGCCGGAGGTGACCATCGGCGCGATCATTCGCGGGGTCATTCCCTTCCTCATCCTGCAGGCCGTGGGTGTGGCGTTGGTGATCATCTTCCCGCAGATCATTCTGTATCTGCCGAAAAAGTTGATGGGATAAAGTCTCGGCAGGACCAAATGAATTTTTTGCAGTTCTTCTTGAGAGACCTTTGAGAAACCCACTTTCGGTCATTGCGAGGCGCATGTGCGCCGTGGCAATCTCTTTAATAATCAATGTTTTATGAGATTGCTTCGTCGGCCCCAGGCCTCCTCGCAATGACAAATAGGACGTTGTGCAAAGGTCTCCTTAAAGCAAGAAGACAATTTTAATGGCCTTCTTTTGCTCGGCCAGACTGCAGGCCTGGTTAATATCGGCCAAGGCGAAAGTATGACTGATGACCGGCTTTATCTTAATCCGACCGTGAGTATACAAGTCCAGGGCCAATAAGTAGTCGGCCCAGGCAAAACCCTGCAACCCCTTAATTCGTTTTTCATCTCGCACCACATTCCATGGCTTAAAGCTGACGGCCTGCCCTAAAAAACCGCTCCCGCCCATTAAAAATAGATTTCCGGCACCGGTCATTTCTATCCCTTGAGTAACGGCATTGACTCTTCCTGTAGCCTCGATGACCAGGTCAGCCCCTTTTCCCTTGGTCAATTCATCTATTCTTGGAACCGGGTCGATAATATCCCCTTTTATAATTTCACTCGCCCCTAATTTTTTTGCCAGTTCTAATCGTTCTTCATCTACACTTAACCCGACCATTACTACCTGACTCGGTCCTGAAGCCAGCGCGGCCTGTAAAATGAATAGGCCGAATGGTCCGGGTCCCAAAATCACAATAAAACTACCGGGCTTTATATCGTTGGTCCTGAACGCACGAACGGCAGTCGTGATAGGCTCTAATACCGCAGCCTCTTCCGATGGAATACCATCCGGCACTTTGAAAAGGATATCTTCCGAGACGGAAACATATTCCGCAAAACAACCCGCGGTATCAATTCCCACATGATCCCAGGCATGACATCTATTATACATACCCGTTTGGCAAACGTAACACTTGCCGCATCCTTTGATGGCACTGGTGATGACTCGATCTCCGATATTAATTTTTCTTACCTGAGAGCCTAACTCAACTACTTCTCCGCAAAACTCGTGCCCGGGAATTAAAGGGACTTTAACCTCACCGTGCCTTCCCATGAAGGTATTGTTTCTGATCGCTATATCCGTCCCGCAAAGGCCTGCTGCCTCGACCTTCATTAAGGCTTCGTCGGGTTTTGGTCTGGGAATCTCCACTTCTTGAACGACAAACTCCGGCCTCTGATCGATTTTAATCACTGCCTTCATTTTGGGTATTCCTCCTGTGGATTTTTGTTTCCTTCAATCCTCCGGGCTTCCGCAATACCCCTCCTCTGCCACTTCCACAATGGCCCGCAGGTTACGCAGGGGGGTTTGCAGAGGAACCGCACATTCCGGTCCGATGATATCCACGCCGGCTTCAATGCTGTAACGCACTTGTTTCCGCACATCCTCGGGCGTTCCCCGCAATAGCGTCGTAGCATTGTTGATATTCCCGACCAAAGACATCTCCCGGTTGATCACCCGCACGGCCTCCCGGGCGTCTACCTGCCA